>SKXG01000165.1 GCA_007128525.1 Pseudomonadales bacterium
AGTGCTTTCATAGACCGCCAGATACTCGCCCTCCTTGTCGACCCGATACGACAGGAGCTGCTGATATCTGATACCGAATTCAGCCTGCTGGCGGGCCTGGCGTTCGCGCTCTTCTATTCGACCATGGGTGTACCGCTGGCGTGGCTTGCGGATCGGTACAGCCGCCGCCTCCTGATCATGGCAGGAATTTTTGTCTGGAGCATCATGACTGCATTGTGCGGTCTTGCGGTCGGATTCTGGACCCTGTTCGCGGCACGTGTGGGAGTGGGTATCGGCGAGGCCGTGCTGTCGCCCGCAGCCTATTCCCTCATCGCAGACTATTTTCCGCCCGAAAGGCGTGGTCGAGCCATGGCGGTGTATTCCATGGGCGCCTACATCGGGGCAGGGCTTGCTCTGGTCATCGGCGGTGCCGCAATCGGCTTGATCACCAATGCAAACCCGGTAGTGTTGCCATACTTTGGTGAGCTGACGCCATGGCGCACGACCTTCCTCTACGTTGGCCTGCCCGGCATCCTCATTGCGCTGCTGTTCCTGGCGGTGCGGGAACCGGTGCGTCGCGGCCAGATCCCGGCACAAGCTCCAACTCTAACTGGCAAGGCAGCGGGTTCGCACCCGCAGAACAGCATGGGCTGGTTCTTCCGGACCCGAGGCGGGACATTCCTTCTCGTGGCCTTGAGTTTCTCGCTGTTCGGCATGACGCCGATCAGTTTCCTGGTGTGGATCCCTGCCTTTCTGTCACGAAGCTACGGCATGGACCCCGCCAGCATTGGCATGACTTACGGGTTCATTCTGCTTGTGTTCTCAACGATCGGCGTTGCCCTTGGCGGCTGGATGGCCGACCGTATGGCCATGCAAGGAAAGTCAGATTCGGTCATGCGCACCACCCTGATTGGTACAGTGCTTGCCACTCCGTTTGCGATCCTTACACCACTTATGCCCAACCTCACGCTTACGCTGGTAATGCTGGCCATAGCCAGTTTCTTGTTCGGTATCCCGAACGGTATGCCGGCTGCTGCATTGTCCCTGATCGCACCCAATGCCGTACGGGCGCGGGTGATCGCCATTTACTTCCTTCTCGGAAGCTTGTTGACAATGGGGCTGGGCCCGCTGCTGGTGGCGTTGGTCACCGATTTCTTGCTGCGGGACAGCGCTCGTGTCGGCCATTCTCTGGCTATCGTGGGCGCCGTGATGATGCCTCTCGCTATATTGACAATAACGGCTGCCCTTTTTGCTTTCCGTCGCGTTCTGCAAGCCGAGCGCGAAAATCAGAGCGGAATGGACCTGAGCGCAGCTCCCGGCTGAGGCGCCCCTGTCACAGCAAGTGACCTCCGACATTTTTATACGGTAATCGACATGGCCAATCTGCTCAAAATCATTAAATTTTACGGTCGTTTTCTCCTGAGTTTCAGCGCAGTCGGTTACCTTTTTCGTGCCATGTTCTGGCGGCGACTCGATGCTGACTTCAGCGGCCAGACATGGCTCGTCACCGGCGCGTCGGGAGGTATCGGCCAGGCAATCGTTGTGGATGCCGTACGTCGAGGTGCCACTGTCCTGGCGGTCGCACGGAACAAGGCAAAACTCGATGCATTGGCAAACGAGTCGGGCCACAGCGAGCGCGTCATTCCAATAGTCGCGGATCTGGCACTGATGGCTGATACCGAATCGCTGGTGCAGAAACTCAAACTGGAAGGTCGCGCGATCGACGTCCTTGTGAACAACGTGGGAGTACTGCTGCACGAACACAGCCTTACGGCCGAAGGCAAGGAAGCGTCCTTCGCGACCAACATTCTCAACCACTTCCTCCTCACAGAAGGACTGATCAAACATCACCTGATGAAGCGTGGCGGATCCGTAATCAACATGTCTTCCGGCGGCATGTATAACGCCCCCTTGCTGGTCAACCGCATGAATGTAACAGTCCCCAAATACTATCACGGCGTATTCGCCTATGCCGTCCACAAGCGTGGCCAAGTCGAACTCACAAGCTATTGGCAGGGTAAGTACGGAGAATCCCATGATCTGCGTTTCTACGTCATGCACCCGGGCTGGGCGGACACTGACGGGGTAAAGACCTCATTACCGCGTTTCAGAAAAATCTTGCGCCTTGTACTCCGCAGCCATGATCAGGGCGCCGATACCGCAATATGGCTAGCGGCCGTGCGTCCCCAATCCGATCCGACAGGATTCTGGCTGGATCGGAAACCGCGTGCTGCACATGCTTACGCGTCGACGCGGCACAGCAAATTCACGGCGGATCAACTCGCGGAGTTTCTCCAGCAGGAGATTGATCAAGGTCGCGAAGTTGCAGACGCCTGATCAACACAGGCTTTTGGTCTTGTCCAGCCGCGTATGAAGCACGTGCGATCTGAATCTGAGTCTGCGCGAAAACGCCCTGGCCCTTACCGGGTGGTGCAATGGGCTACTGGCGCCATGGGCAAGACCTGCCTGCGCAGCATCATAGATCACCCGAATCTGGAGCTTGTCGGCCTGTATGTGCATGATGAACGCAAAGCCGGTCTTGATGCCGGAGAGATTGCACGCCGGCCGTTGACCGGCGTCAGGGCGACCCGCTTTATAGAGGACATCATCGCCATCGATGCGGATGTCGTGCTGCACTGCCCGCTGCTGCAGTTTCCATACGACGCGCATGATCGCGATGTGTGTCGTCTACTGGAATCAGGGAAGAACGTCATCTCCATAAACAATTATTTCCATCCGAAAAGCCTCGGCGTTGATTACGCAGCTCGCCTCGAGGAAAGCTGCATGCGCGGCAGCAGTACATTGGCCGGCACCGGGATAAACCCCGGCATCATCGCTGAACGGTTCGCCGTGGTCGCCTCCGGATTGATACTCGAACTGGATTCGATCGCCTGCCGGGAAGTCTACGACTGCATCGACATGCCCAATCCCGATTACGTCTTCGGCATCATGGGCATGGGTTCGTCACCAGCACAGATCGACCTTGTCGACGGCCCCCTGGCAGGCATGTTCACCGATATGTTCCGCCAGTGCGTGGGCGCGCTGGCGGCTCGACTGGAGATACCCCTGACAGCGATTGAACCAGCCCATCAGGTTGTGGCAGCGCCGCATGACATTCGCGGGCGGGCCGGTACGATCAAAGCTGGTACGGTTGCTGCGACCAGGTGGCAGGTACACGGCCTTGTGGATGGCCGGCCGGTGATTACACATTCGGTGAGTTGGGTGATGGGTCGCAGCGTACCGGGTTACGAGCAGTTCAGGCACTGGCATCTCGAACTGCGCGGCAAGCCGGGACTCGACATACACATTGATCTGATCGAGCCCGAGAACACCGGCGTCAAGACCACGGCCGTGCAATACGGTGTTGCTGCGACGGTCACGCAGGCCATTGCGCATGTGGTAGCCGCTCCACCGGGTTTGTGGGAGCTACCATCTGCACCGCACTACCAGACCAGGCTGCACCCATAGGCGGAAAGTAACCCGGCCCAAGAGGGCAATCTCCCGAGCATCGAAATTCAGATGCCGTCGCGCTGGTTCCGGGATAGACCCCCGAGCCGTTCACGCCGGAGTTTCAGGCCAACTGCCTCCCTGTCCCATGTGTCCTCGGTTATCCCGGCCTCCCGGAAAACGGTCTTCATTGGCTTATTGGTTTCTGTTTTCGGGATGTTGGCAACCGTGCGGACGTAGCGCGGAACCATAAAATAGGCGAGACGATCAGCAAGAAAGTGGATCAATGCAGCCGGATCGAGCGTCCGCCCGAGAACCGGAACCACTGCGGCAAGGACCTCCTCTTCACCGTATTCACTGGGGACGCCCACTACTACAGCCTCGGCAACTCCGCCAAAACTCAAAACCGCCTGCTCTACTTCGACGGATGAAATATTCTCCCCACGACGTCGAATCGTATCCTTACGTCTATCCACGAAAAAGAACTCGCCATTTTCGTCTTGACGAAAAACATCTCCCGTGTGAAACCAGCCATTACGCCAGGCGTCTGCCGTGGCTTGCGGCATGTTCAGGTAGCCCGCATTCATAGTCCACGGCAGATCCGTGCGTACCACGAGTTCGCCGCGCTCGCCGGGGCCAACCTCAATATCATGCTCATCCACCAGTCGTACCGTCACGCCGCTGCGCGGTCTGCCGCAACTGCCATGGATGCGCGAATTGACATCACTCACCAACGGCGAGGAAACCTCTGTCATATTGAAACCGGTCAGATGCTCGAAACCAAAACGTGCCGCAAGGGACAACGTCGCATCATTGATCGGAAACATCGTCATGAAACGCAAGGGGTTATCAATATCGTCGATGCTGGCCTCCCCGCGAGCAAGGAATGGCGCCATAGCGCCGATGAGCCCTGATGTAGTGGCACAGTTGCCACGCCGGACCTGGCTCCAGAAGTCTGTAGTACTGAATCCACTGACGAGGAAGAAACGTCCGGTGCGCACCAGCGCCGCGTAGACGGCACTCGTACCGCCAACGTGAAACATCGGCAGATTGATCAGAATCGTCTCATCGCGCTGCAGACGCCCATAGTTGATCACAGCTGTCGTGTACAGCTGCAGATACGGCGAAAGCACTCCCTTCGATGGTCCGGTCGTACCGGAGGTGAATATGACCGTCTGGATATCCCAAGGATCGATGGTGACGGATTCGTCAACATCGCGAAGATCACCATCCAGAACCTCATAAGGCATTGTTTGGCAGGCGATAGCATGATCATACTCGCCGCCAAGAATGACGATTTTCTCCAGGTCCGGAACGTCAAGCCCCTGTAGCCTCTCAAGCAGCTCTGCGTGCGCCACCATCAGTCTCGCCCGCGTCAACCTGACGACATGCTCCAGTACCTGTCCACGGTAGGCCGTGTTGAGTGGTACAAACACGGCACCAAGATAGTTGACGGCGAACCACAGGCGAATCAGATCAGGACCGTTGGGCAACCATATGACAACAAGGTCACCCTTGCATACGCCCAGTTTCCGCAGGCCTGCAGCCGTTCGACGGACATATTGCAGACACTCTGCCCAGGTCCACTGCGTACCATCCTCGAACAATGCCATCGCAGAGTCCGGGCAATCGACTGCGCATCGTTCAAGTATGGCTCGCAGCACGCATTGATCATGCGCAGGCATCGCCGGATCAAACCAAGGAGGGCGGTTGTTCATGTTCTGGCTTCCTCGCTTAGACCACACTCATGTTAACAGGGTGCCGAGAGTCCCACTGGCTCAGCCAGTCAAGATGTCCGAAGGCCCGAAAAAACGGCTCCTTTGTATTCCGAGTGGGTTATTAGGACTCATGGGGATCTAGCTGTTGTTGTACGTGGGTGGTTGACTCAGGCGAGTTTCGCCAGAAGCGCTTCGCTGACTTTCGCCAGGTGGTAGTCGGAGTCACCGAACAGCAGGTTGACCAGTGTCAGCCGCTTGAACAGGTGGGATGCCCACATTTCGTCGGTCACGCCCATGCCGCCGTGCAGCTGGACACCGGCTTGGCCGACCAGGCGTGCACCCTGACCGATCAGCAGCTTGGCCTGGGAAATTGCCTCGCGGCGGGCTTCCCGGTCATCAGAGTCGGCATAGGCGGCAGCAACGATGGCCATGGAACGACCCTGCTGGGCCTGGATGAACATATCCGCCATTCGGTGCTGCAGCACCTGGAAGCGGGCAATGGGCACGCCGAACTGCTTGCGGGTCTGGGTGTATTCCACGGTGGCTTCCACCATGGCATCCATGGCGCCAACCGCTTCTGCACACAGGGCAGCCGTGCCCTGATCGATCACTTTCTCGATGGCGGCGAAGGCCTGATCAGCTGCGCCGACCAGCGCATCGACACCGACCTTGACGTTGTTCAGGGTGACTTCGGCGGTCCGGAAACCGTCGTGGGCTGGGAAGTCCCTGATGGTCACTCCGTCGGCGCCGGCGTCTACCAGAAACAGGCTCAGGCCGTTCTCGTCACGGGTGTTGCCGCTGGTGCGGGCAGAGGCAATCAACTGGTGCGCCTGATAGCCGTGGATCACAGCAGCTTTGCTGCCATTGAGCACGTAGCCGTTACCTTCGCTCTTGGCGCTGGTGTTGACGTAGCTCAGGTTGTAGCGGGCACCCTGCTCGTAATGGGCAAACGCCATACGCTTCTCGCCGCTGGCAATGGCCGGCAGGATGGCGGCTTTCTGGGCGTCAGAGCCGTTGTCACGGATCAGGCCTCCGGCTAGCACTACAGTCGCCAGGTAAGGCTCGGTGACCAGAGCGCGGCCGAAGCTTTCCATCACAAGCATGGTGTCGATGGCGTTCCCGCCAAGGCCGTCGTTCTCTTCCGGGAAGGTGTAGGCCAGCAGCCCCATCTCCGCGAATGCACTCCAGATACCGTCGTCGGTACTCTTGCCGCTGTTGATGTACTCGCGGCGTTTATCAAAGGTGTACTCATTGGCCAGGAAGCGACGTAGCGAGTCCTGCAGCATTCGCTGCTCTCCAGTCAGATCAAAGTTCATGGTCCGCTCCCTACAGCCCCAGCACAAGTTTGGTAATGATGTTGCGCTGGATCTCGTTGGATCCGCCGAAAATGGACAGCTTGCGCATGTTAAAGTAGTCGCCGGCCGCCGGCACCGCGTTGTGGCTGCCCACCAGCGGGCCGTCGTAATCCGGCTCCAAGGCGTCCGGAATGTGGGCGATGGCGTTGTGGCCGGTGGCTTCCATGGCCAGTTCAAACAGCTGCTGGCCGATCTCGGTACCGCGAATCTTCAAAATCGACGCCTCAGGACCAGGGTCGGATGAGGCAGTCAGGACCCGCAGCACGGTGATTTCAAGAGCGCGCAGTTCCGTATCCAGCTGCGCCAGACGGTCCCGGAAGCGGGTGTTCTCGATGATGGGCTTGCCGTCGTCCTGCTCTTCCCTGGCAATTTCCTTGAGGCGGCGCATCATAGTCTTCCACTGGCCTACATTGGCCAGACCGGTGCGCTCGTGACCCAGGAGGTACTTGGCGTAGGTCCAGCCTTTGTCTTCTTCGCCCACCAGGTTCTCGACCGGCACCTTGACGTTGTCGAAGAAAACGTCGTTCACCTCGTGCTCTCCATCCAGCATGATGATGGGTCTGACGTCGATGCCCGGAGTTTCCATGTCGATCAGCAGGAAGGAAATGCCTTCCTGGGACTTCACCTCGTCATTCGTGCGGACCAGGCAGAAGATCCAGTCGCCGTACTGGCCCAGAGTGGTCCATGTTTTCTGGCCGTTGACGATGTAGTACTCACCCTCGCGCCTGGCGGTGGTGCGCAGGGAGGCCAGGTCGGAACCGGAACCCGGCTCGGAATAACCCTGGGACCACCACACGGAGCCGTCCAGAATGCCGGGCAGGTGCCTGTCTTTCTGTTCGTCGCTGCCGAACTTCATGATCACCGGCGCCACCATGCGCAGGCCGAAGTCCAGCTGGCGGGGTGCTCCGGCCATAGCGCACTCTTCTTCGAAGATCAACTGGCGGACTTCGTCCCAGCCGGGGCCACCAAACTCGACTGGCCAGCTGGAGGCACCCCAGCCCTGCTTGTGAAGAATCTGCTGCCAGCGTACGGTCATGTCCTTGTTGTGCCGCAGCCGTTTCCCCATGCGCTCGCGGATGTCCGCGGGCAGGTTATCCTGCAGGAAATGGCGCACTTCCTGACGGAAGGCTTCCTGCTCAGGGGTGTAATTCAGATCCATGGTTGTCTCTCTTTGTCGCCTGTCACAACGGGGCTTCTGACGTATCAGAGGCCCCGATCAAGTCGTGCATTGGGCTTATCCGTAATCCGGTCCGCCGGACCGGGCCCCTTGTTCCTGTGCTGGATCAGGCGACTTCGAACAGGCCTGCTGCGCCCATACCGGTGCCCACACACATGGTGACCACAACGTATTTCATGCCACGGCGCTTGCCCTCGATCAGGGCGTGGCCAACCAGGCGTGAGCCAGTGGTGCCGTAGGGGTGGCCCACGGCAATAGCGCCACCGTTAACGTTCAGGCGCTCCATGGGGATGCCCAGCTCACGCTGGCAGTAGAGCACCTGTACAGCAAAGGCTTCGTTCAGCTCCCAAAGGCCGATGTCATCGACGGTCAGACCATGGCGCTTGAGCAGCTTTGGCACCGCAAACACCGGGCCGATGCCCATTTCGTCCGGCTCACAGCCGGCCACGGCAAAGCCCCGAAAAATACCCAGCGGCTGCAGGCCGCGCTGTTCGGCCAGCTTGCTATCCATCAGTACACAGGCGGAGGCGCCGTCGGAGAACTGGCTGGCGTTACCGGCGGTGACCACACCACCGTCAACGGCGGCGCGGATCTTGCTGACGCCTTCGAGGTTGGTGTCCGGGCGGATGCCTTCGTCCTGAAAAACCGTGATCTCCTTGGTGCCGAGGGCGCCGGTGGCTTTGTCTGCCACGCCCATGGTGGTGGTGATGGGCACGATCTCGTCGTCGAACTTGCCTTCCTCACGAGCCTTGGCAGCCAACTGCTGGCTGCGCACACCGTACTCGTCCATGTCCTCTTTCTTGACCTTGTAGCGCTGGGCCACAGTCTCTGCCGTCTGCAGCATGGTCCAGTAAAGCTCCGGCTTGTTCTTCATCAGCCACGGCTCAGCCATGTAGTTCTGGTTTACGGTGGCCTGAACAGTGGAGATGGACTCGACACCACCGGCGACCATCACTGGGACCTTGTCCACGATGATGTGCTGGGCGGCCATGGCGATGGCCTGCAGGCCGGAGGAGCAGAACCGGTTGACGGTAGCGCCGGACACGGACACCGGCAGGCCGGCACGGATGGCACCCATGCGGGCGACGTCGTTACCGGTGGAGCCTTCCGGCAGGGCACAGCCCATCAGCACGTCGTCGATTTCATTGGGGTCCACCTTCGCCCGCTCAACAGCGTGCTGGATGGCGTGTCCGGCCAGTGTGGCGCCGTGGGTCATATTCAGGCCGCCGCGCCAGGACTTTGTCAGGGGCGTGCGGGCGGTGGATACGATGACAGCATCATTGGACATGATTTTTCTCCTGTGTCCCGGGGCGGCTCAGGCCCCGGCCAGCAATTCTTGGGCTCCGGTTGAGTCAGTGTCAGTCTTGGTGTCCGGAGTTACTGGTCGAAGCCACGGCCTTCTGCGGCGCATTTCGCCAGTAGGGGCGCCGGCTCCCAGAAGCCTTTCTGGGCATGAGGGTTGACGGCAAACGCCTCCATATGTCGTACCACATTGGCCAGACCCGCCTGCTCGGCGTAATGCATGGGGCCACCACGGAACGCCGGGAAGCCATAGCCGGTCAGATACACCATGTCGATGTCCGACGCACGCTGGGCAATACCTTCTTCAAGAATGCGGGCACCTTCGTTCACCAGGGCGTAGACGCAACGCTGAACGATTTCCTGGTTGCTGATCTTGCGCGGGGTGATGCCCAGTTGCTTACGGCACTCCTCCACCACGCGATCCACTTCCGGATCGTGCAGGGCAGCGCGGTTACCAGGCTCATAGCGGTAGAAGCCGGAGCCGGTCTTCTGGCCGAAACGGCCCATCTCGCACAGGCGATCGGCGATCAGGTTCCTCTTCATGTCCGGGTTTTCAGCATACAGACGCTTGCGAATGGCCCAGCCAATGTCACCACCGGCCAGGTCTGCCATGCGCAGCGGGCCCATGGCAAAACCAAACTTCTCGATGGCCTTGTCGATCTCCTGCACGCTTGCGCCTTCTTCCAGCATGATCAGGGCTTCACGGGAGTACTGGTTGATCATCCGGTTGCCGATGAAGCCGTCGCACACACCCGAGACCACGACGGTCTTACGGATGGTCTTGGCCAGCTTCATGCTGGTGGCCAGTACGTCCTTGGCGGTCTTCTCACCACGGATCACTTCCAGCAGCTTCATGATGTTGGCAGGGCTGAAGAAGTGCAGGCCAATGACGTCCTGCGGGCGCTTGGTGAAGCTGGCGATCTTGTCCACATCGAGGGTGGAGGTGTTGGACGCCAGGATGGCGCCGGGCTTGGAGACGTCGTCCAGCTTCTTGAATACCTGCTCCTTGACGCCCATTTCCTCGAACACGGCTTCGATCACCAGGTCCACATCGACCAGGTCGCCATAGCTCAGGGAGGGGGCCAGCAGGGCCATGCGGGACTTGGCCTGGTCTTCGGTCATGCGGCCTTTTTTGACCTGACCTGCATAGACTTTCTGGATGGCGGCGACACCGCGGTCGAGACCTTCCTGCTTCATCTCCAGCAGGGTGACCGGAATGCCGGCGTCAAGGAAGTTGATGGAGATGCCGGTGCCCATGGTGCCGGCACCGATGACACCCACCTTGCGGATGTCGCGGGTGGGGGTGTCCGATGGCACATCGGAAATCTTGCTGGTCTTGCGCTCGGCGAAGAAGGCGTGGCGCAGGGCCAGGGATTCCGGGGTCTGCATCAGGAACTGGATGCCGGCCTTCTCAACGTTCATGCCTTCGTCGAAGGGCTTGGTGACAGCGGCTTCTACCGCTTCGAGGCACTTCAGCGGGGCCGGGTAATTCTTGGCGACGGCGCCGATCGTGTTTCGGGCGAACATGAAGAAACCTTCCGGGTTCGGATGCCTCGCTTTCAGGTCCCGCACCTTCTTCAGCGGCATCTTCTCGGCCACCACCTTGCGGGCGAAGGCCAGGGCGGCCTCCATCAGGTCGCCTTCAACGATGTCGTCCAGCAGCGGCGTGCCTTGGAACTGCTTCGCCGGCACGATGGCGCCAGACACAATCATGTTAAGGGCATGCTCAACGCCGATCACCCGGGGCAGGCGCTGGGTGCCGCCGGCGCCCGGCAGGATGCCCAGCTTCACTTCCGGCAGGGCCAGAGTGGCATCCGGTTTGGCGATCCGATAATGGCACCCCAGGGCCAGCTCCAGACCACCACCCATGCAGTTACCGCTGATGGCGGCAATGACCGGCTTGGTGGCG
>SKXG01000176.1 GCA_007128525.1 Pseudomonadales bacterium
AACCCCGTCACAAGCAGCGGCAAGGCTGAAAATGGGTTTCGCGGGCCAGCAGTCTCCGCAGGTTGTATTGAATCCTGTGTGGGCAGTCTGTAAGCTTTGCGCCCTTTTTGCCGCAGTCCGGACGTCGACCGCAGGATCGGCGGCCCGTTTTTTGTGTGCCAGGGTCTTCAGACCCCAGGCGATGATTCGCTGAGGAACGACTGACGCGAGGCCAGTTCGGCCTCGCGTCTCGACATTTTGGAGCTTAGTGCATGGCCCGTATTGCCGGTATCAACATTCCAGACAACAAGCATGCGGTTATATCGCTGACCTACATATTTGGGGTTGGCCGAACCACAGCGCAGCAGCTCTGTGAGGCGGCAGGCGTGCAGCCCAATGCCAAGATTCAGGATCTCAACGATGCAGACCTGGACAGCCTGCGCTCTGAAGTCGGCAAGCTGACTGTCGAGGGCGATCTGCGTCGCCAGGTGTCCATGAACATCAAACGTCTGATGGACCTGGGCTGCTACCGCGGCATCCGGCATCGACGCGGTTTGCCGGTACGGGGTCAGCGTACCCGTACCAATGCACGCACGCGGAAAGGTCCGCGTCGTCCTATCAGGAAGTAGGTTGAACAGATACTACAGAGGTAAGCATGGCTGAAGCGCCACGTAAGAAGATCAAGCGCAATGTGGTGGATGGGGTGGCCCATATCCACGCGTCATTCAACAACACCATCATCACCATTGCCGATCGCCAGGGTAACGCACTGTGCTGGGCGACCGCCGGGGGCTCAGGCTTTCGGGGCTCGCGCAAGAGTACACCGTTCGCAGCCCAGGTGGCGGCAGAGCGCGCGGTCAATACGGCGCTTGAGTATGGCCTGAAGAGCGTTGATGTATTCGTCAAAGGGCCGGGACCGGGCCGCGAATCGGCAGTCCGTTCGCTGAACAATGCTGGCCTGAAAATAAACAGCATCACTGATGTTACGCCCATTCCGCACAACGGATGCCGTCCGCCCAAGCGGCGCCGTGTATAAGCAGAGGCTGCAGGAGATATAAATGGCCCGTTATCTAGGTCCCAAGCTCAAACTGTCGCGTCGCGAAGGCACGGATCTGTTCCTGAAAAGTGGCGTGCGACCGCTGGACTCCAAGTGCAAGGCGGAAACGCCACCTGGTCAGCACGGCGCGCGCCGTACGCGGATGTCGGACTACGCCATTCAGCTGCGCGAGAAGCAGAAAGTGCGTCGACTCTATGGCGTGCTCGAGCGGCAGTTCCGCAACTACTACAAAAAGGCTGACAGGCAGCGCGGAGCAACGGGTGAGAACCTGCTGCGGCTGCTTGAGAGCCGTCTGGACAATGTGGTGTACCGCATGGGCTTCGGTTCAACTCGCGCTGAAGCACGGCAGCTGGTTTCTCACAAGGCGGTCAATGTGAACGGTCAGCCGGTCAACATTGCGTCCTATCGTGTGCAGCCAAACGACGTGGTCAGCGTACGCGAGCAGGCCAAAGCGCAGCTGCGCATTCAAGCTGCATTGGAACTCGCCGCCGCACGTGGTGCGGTTGAATGGGTCGAAGTCGACCGCAACAAGATGGAAGGCGTGTTCAAGCGGTTGCCGGATCGGGGGGAGTTGCCTTCGGAAATCAACGAGAACCTCATCGTAGAGCTTTACTCCAAGTAACGGAGGAGACAGGACCCTATGGCACAATCGGTAAACGAATTCCTAACCCCCAGGCACATCGACGTCCAGGAGCTGAGCCCGGTTCGGGCCAAGGTCACCCTGGAGCCGCTCGAGCGTGGCTTCGGTCATACGCTGGGTAACACCTTGCGTCGCATACTGCTGTCGTCGATGCCGGGGTGCGCTGTCACCGAGGTGCAGATCGACGGTGTATTGCACGAATACAGCGCCATCGAAGGGGTACAGGAAGACGTCATCGACATCCTGCTCAACCTCAAGGGGCTGGCGGTCATCCTGCATCAGGGTGATGAGGCTGTGATTTCACTGTCCAAGGACGGCCCGGGCGCAGTGACGGCTGCTGACTTCGAGCTGACCGCTGATGTTGAGATCGTCAACCTAGAGCATCTGATCTGCACGCTGAACGACAGCGGCAAGATCCGGATGGACGTCAAGATCAGCCGTGGTCGTGGTTATGTACCCGCTGAGAGCATGGGTGATCCGGATGAGGAGTCGCGACCCATTGGGGTGTTGCGCCTTGATGCCACCTTCAGCCCGCTGCGCCGCGTGGCCTACACAGTTGAAAGTGCACGTGTCGAGCAGCGTACCGACCTTGACAAGTTGATCCTGGAGCTGGAAACCAACGGCACCATTCAACCGGAAGAGGCCATTCGCCGCGCAGCTACGATCCTGCAACAACAGCTGGCCGTTTTTGTCGACCTGGAAGGTGACGCCGAGCCGGAAGCCGAAGAGCAGGTCGATGAAGTGGATCCGATCCTGCTGCGTCCGGTGGACGACCTGGAGTTGACCGTACGCTCGGCCAATTGCCTGAAAGCAGAGAACATCTACTACATAGGCGACCTCATCCAGCGCACCGAAGTTGAGCTGCTGAAAACGCCGAACCTGGGCAAGAAGTCGCTGACCGAGATCAAGGATGTGCTGGCCTCGCGTGGCCTGTCGCTGGGCATGCGACTGGAGAACTGGCCGCCATCAGGGCTGCGTGGAAACGAGAAGATTGCCTGAGCGGCTCGTTCGCCGGGCAAAGGGGCGGGGTGCCCCGTATAGAACTTAATATCTGGCAGGCGTGACATTGGCGCCGCTGAGTACGACAGGAATCGAGAGCCATGCGTCATCGTAAGAGTGGACGTCAACTGAACCGGAACGCCTCCAATCGGAGCGCGATGTTCAGAAATATGACGGTGTC
>SKXG01000369.1 GCA_007128525.1 Pseudomonadales bacterium
CACTATGTCCTCGGCCAGCTGGATCACCTGCCAGGGTGGCTGAGACTCCGGACCAACCCCAGGCAGTGCCTGCCCCAGCCACAGCACGCCGAGAATGAAGAAATTCAGCACGAATCCCGTCAGGACCAGAAAGTTGGCGCGGCGCCGCCCGTACAGCTCACTGATCAGGTCGGTACAGAGAAAGGTCAACGGGTAGGGTAGAACACCGACCGCCAGCTGCATCGGCCCAAGCTCTACGAAGCGCGTGATACCAATGACGTTGAGCAGTGTCATCGAGCACAGAAAGAAGCCGGCCAGCACCAGGAATACGCGCTCGCGGCGCTCCGCAAGTATGGCGTCCATAAATGAGCCTCGAATTTTCTATGTGGTTGTGATGCTGGCGCCAGACGCGACAGCAGTCGCGTCAGCGTTCGATCTGGCCGAGGTTGGCGTGGATCACTGCGCCATTAATCACCGGACGGGTTGCCGCCCAGTATAACGTGTCCGCAATCTCGCCAGGGCTGGCCAGGCGCCCGAATGCCGAGCTGTGACTGGCCTGCTCCAGCACCTCCGCAGGCACGTGTTGTCGCAGCATCTCGGTGTCGGTAAAGCCCGGGCAGATACAGGCGGTGTGGACATCGCGCCCGGCCAGGTCCTGACAGGTGGCGCGCATCATGCCGATCATTGCATGTTTGCTGACGACATAGCTGAAACGCCCCGGAATGGCCTTCTCGGACAGTGTCGATCCCACATAGAGAATCGATGAGCCTGGCCGCATGTAGGGGATCAGGAAGTAGTTCAGCGTATTGGGTGCAATCAGATTGACTTCTAGCACCCGGCGCAACTCATTGCTCGGCGTCTCGACTGCACTGTCGTGCTGGAGCTGAGCGGCATTATGAATCAGCGTCAGCGTTTCTGCCTGCTGCAGCAGGGGCAGAAGTTGTTGCGAGATGTTTTCCAGAAAACCTGGCATGCCGAGGTCACAGTTGATGTGTGTGACTGCCGGAATGGCACAGGGCCTGCGAGAGAGGTTCACAACCGTATAGCCGTTGGTCAGAAAGCGTTCGGCCGTCGACAGGCCAATGCCGCTGCTTGCACCGGTAATGATCAACAGCTTCATGATTGCCTCCATTCACAGGAAGCCCACTGCCCCGGCCCGGATGAAATACGGATCTGCAGCCGGCTGATGGGCAGTTCGCCGAAGTCGGCATCCGCAGTCAGCCGGTCAATGAAATAGCGTGCGAACTCCTCCACCGTGGCATTGCGTATCGGCAGCAACATGACGTCACGGCTTAGAAACGGAATTCGCTCATCGGCAAAGCGTACGATCAGGTACCCGTCATCGCCGTCTGGCTGCTCGAACCCAAGGTGCGGCGACAGCTCCGGCAGCAGCATGCGCTCATCCAGTTCGTTGCAGAGGCGTTCCAGTTGCGTCTTGATCAGGTTGTAGTCAAAGGCCAGGCCGTCGTCGCCGATAACGGTATCGACGAAACAGCTGACATCGAAATTATGCCCGTGCAGGTTCTCCCGCTCTGTTGCGGAGAATAGCGTAAAATGCGCGGCCGAAAAGTGCAGATAGTCCTTGGTGATTTCTATGGTGGTCCGGGTTCGAGGATGAGTCTCGCCGGCCCGGTCGGTACGGCTGCGCATGTCGGTGGTGGCATCAGGCATGATGCTGGCATCGTACCGGGCTTTTCCTGGCATGGGTAGGGCGCTCCTGTAGCCGTGCTGCTGGACGGAGCTTAGAGCCGAATGGCGGCGCAGAGTTTCGACTGCGTTGGCATCAGTCCTGTTGAACACGGTTCAGGATCAAACCGTAGAAGCTGTCCTGCCCGTCGCCGCCTGCGTCGCTGGCAAAGTACCAGCCCAGATGCTGATTGCAGTTCTCGCAGCTGGCATAGCGCCAGCGGAAGCCGGGAAACCAGGTGTCGGCGGCTGTCGGTGCGCCGGAGATGGCGCAGCCCAGCGCCTGCCGAAAACAGCCGAGGTGAAATGCAAAGCCGTACGGATTGGTGAAGTGGTGCGTGTGGCTGCCCCCAACCTCGATGCGCTCACGGGCACTGCTGATCACGTGGGAGCACTGGGCGCAATACACGTAGTTGCGGTCCGGTTGATCGCTTTCCAGTACTTCCCGCAGTTTTGGATCCAAGTCCGCCTGACGCGGTTTGTCGACCACATCGCTCATAGGCCCACCCTGATCACTGTTCTGGCGTTTTAGACCGCGCTATGGCCAAACATCTCCCAAGGCCTTCCTCGGTGCAAGGGCCTGCCGCACACTGGCATCACTCGATCAGCCGGTGGTAAAGCTTGCCCGTCTCATGACGCGGCAGTTCCGCCCGAAATTCGATCTGCCGCGGACACTTGAAGTGGGCCAGTCGTGCTCGGCAGTGCGCCTGCAATCTGGCCACCAGCACCTCATCGGCAGATATGCCTTCTGCCGGAACCACCAGTGCCCGAACCCGCTGGCCAAACTCCGGGTCGGGAGCAGGAATGACGGCGGCATCCTGCACCGCGCTGTGTTCCAGCAGGCAGTTCTCGACTTCGGCCGGGTAGACCTTCAGGCCGCCGCTGTTGATCACCTGGCCGGCACGGCCGCTCAGGTACAGGTAACCCGCTTCGTCAACATGGCCGATGTCACCCAGTGTGGTCCAGCCCGCGGGGTGGCGGCTGGCCGCGGTCTTGGCCGGATCCTTGTAATAGCTGAACGCCGGCCCGCCTTCAAAGTACACCAGGCCAGTCTCCCCCGCGGGCAGCGGGTTTCCCTGCTCGTCAACGATGTGGATGCGGCCCTGTATCGGCCGGCCGACTGAGCCCGGACGCTGACGCCACTCTTCCGGGCTGATTGTGGTCTGGCCATTGCCTTCAGTGCCGGAATAGAACTCGTGCAGGATGGGCCCCCACCAGTCGAGCATCGCCGCCTTCACCGCGATCGGACAAGGTGCCGCCGCATGCAGGGCAAAGCGATGGTCCTGGAAGTTCCAGCCCAGACGCTCGGCTTCCGGCAGGCGCAGCAGGCGTACGAACATGGTGGGTACCCACTGGCTGTGAGTGATCCGGTGCTGCTCCAGCAGGTTCAGCGTCAGTCGGGGCTCGAATCGCGCCATCACGAGCGCCGTGGCGCCGACCCGGTGCGCCATGACGTTGTAGCGCAGTGGCGCTGAGTGGTACAGCGGCTGCGTCGACAGATAGCGCATGTCGGCATCGACCGCATGGCGCGCCATGCGCTGGCGCAGAAAGTCGGTCACGACGCCGGGTGGGCCACCGGGCGGCGTCTGGCACACGCCTTTGGGCAGGCCGCTGCTGCCGGATGAGTACAGCATTTCGGCGCCTTCGCTGGCATCGGCGATCCAGCTGGTTGGCTCACCCTGCAGTGCTTTCGACCAGTGTGGCCATTGGCGGCCGGCATCCAGCGAATAGACGATCTCTTGAGGAAAGTGGGTGCTTGCTAACTTGGCTTCCTGCGTGGCACTGATGATGAGCAGCCGGGCGTCGCAGTCGCGCAGAATGTGGCCTATTTCGGCGTGGCCAAATTGCACACTGACCGGCGTATACCAGAGGCCGGCCAGCTGCGCGGCCCAGTACAGCGGCAGCACCTCGGGCCGGTTTTCGCTGAGCACGACCAGCCCGTCGCCGCGGCGCAACCCGAGCCGGCGCAGCAGCTGGGCGCCGCGGAGGATGGCATCGGCCAGTTCTGCATAGCTCAGGGTGGTCAGGCTGCCATCGGCGTGAACAAAGTGCTGCGCCGGGTGATCGGGCCTGCGCTCAGCCTGGAACAGCGGATGCAGGCGCTCCTGGGTCATGCCGGGAGTCAGGTCTTGTTGTGGTTGCGCGGTACGGGCATTGGGAAGGCCATGACGTTCTCGCCCTTGCCGTCGGTGATCTTCGGCACGCCTTCCTTTTCCACTTCGTCGATGCGGATCACAGCGTGCATCGGGATGAAACTGCGCTGGACGCCGTCAAACTCCGCCCGCAGCCGGTCCTCGCTGGGATCGATCACCATCTGACCCTGCTTGCCGAAGATGTAGTCTTCCACCTCGATAAAGCCGTACAGGTCGCTCTGGTACAGCTCGTGCGCGTATACCTCGTAGATGTGGCCCTGGTTGTAGAACAATACCCGGTAGATGTGCTCTCGATCGTCGCTCATGGACCTTCCAGAAGTACGTGGTTGGGCGCAGCCCGGTTTGTGCGGTTGCCATCAGCCCTATATAGGTGAGATTCGGCACCTTTCAAGGGGTTCCTGAGCGCGGGCGGCCATGTGCCAGCAGCCGGGGCCCGCCTTCAGGGGGGCGCATTGTACGGCATACCACCCTGGTGCGTATAATCCGCGCCCCAATCCATTGCAGGCAAGCAGGGCAGGCAGCATGTCAGGCAAGGTTTACATCCAGACGCACGGTTGCCAGATGAACGAGTACGACTCGGCCAAGATGCTGGACGTGCTCCGTGAGGGCGTGGGGCTGACCCCGACGACCGAGCCGGAGGAGGCCGATCTGCTGCTCCTGAACACCTGTTCCATCCGGGAGAAGGCCCAGGAGAAAGTCTTCCATCAGCTCGGTCGCTGGAAGGCCCTGAAGAAGGCCCGTCCCGGCCTGTTGATTGGTGTGGGCGGCTGTGTGGCCAGTCAAGAAGGTGAGGCCATTCACCAGCGCGCCCCCTATGTGGATCTGGTCTTTGGTCCGCAGACCTTGCATCGGTTGCCGGCCATGATCGAAGCGCTGCGTGGCGGACAGCCGGCACCAGTGGTCGACATCAGCTTCCCGGAGATTGAGAAGTTCGACCGGCTGCCGGATCCGCGCGTGGAAGGGCCCAGTGCCTTTGTTTCGGTGATGGAAGGCTGCAGTAAGTACTGCAGTTTCTGCGTGGTGCCCTACACCCGAGGTGAGGAGATCTCCCGGCCGTTGCCGGATGTGATGCGGGAGGTTGCCATGCTGGCGCGGCAGGGCGTCCGTGAGATCAATTTCCTGGGGCAGAACGTCAACGCCTACCGCGGCGACATTGACGGCGATACGGCCGATCTGGCCGAGCTGATCCACTACACCGCCGCTGTGCCTGGTATCGACCGGATTCGCTTTACCACCTCACACCCGGTTGAGTTCTCCGACAGCCTGATTGCGGCCTTTGCCGAAGTGCCGGAGCTGGTCAGCCATGTCCACCTGCCGGTACAGGCCGGCTCGGACCGCATTCTGGCGGCGATGAAGCGCGGTCACACCGCCCTGGAGTACAAAGCCAAGATCCGCAAACTGCGCCGGGCGCGTCCGGACATCAGCCTGTCGTCGGATTTCATTATTGGCTTCCCCGGCGAGACCGAAGCCGACTTCGAGGCCACCATGGCCCTGATCGAAGAAATCGGCTTTGACCACTCGTTCAGCTTCATTTACAGCGCCCGCCCGGGCACCCCGGCGGCGAACCTGCCGGACGATACCCCGCTGGACGTCAAGAAGGCCCGCCTGGCCCGTCTGCAGGCTCGAATCCGGGACCAGGCCGATGCCATCAGTCAGCGCATGGTTGGTGGCACCGAGACGGTGCTGGTCACCGGCCGGTCGTTGCGGGATCCCGGTGAGCTGCAGGGGCGCACCGAGAACAACCGGGTCGTCAATTTCCGCGCCCCGGACCACCTGATCGGTGAGCTGGTGCCGGTGGCGATCACCGAGGCCATGCCCAACAGTCTGCGCGGACGCTGGGTTGAGACCGGCCCACAGCGAGCCGCAGGCTGAGGCCTGTGGCCCTGTGAAAGGTGCGGCCAGGCCGGCCTTCGCAAGAGGGTTTGACAGCGGCCGCCGCGCCTATATGCTAGGGGCATATTCATCGACAACGACTGAGTTTGATAGAACAGACACCGACCATCGCAGCGTTAACATCGGATATTACGCTCGAGCCTAATGATCCTCTCCGTCTGGCTGCCCTGTGCGGCCCGCTTGATCAAAACCTGAAATACATCGAACAGCGCATGGGCATCAGCATCCGCAACCGGGGCAATCAGTTCCAGGTATCGGGGCCGGCGCCGCGTGTCCACGAAGCCAATGTCCTGCTCAATACGCTGTATGCCGACACACTGGGTCAGGAGAGCCTGGAGTCGGAAGTCATTCACCTTTATCTGCAGGAGTCCGGCGTGGAAGCCATGATGCAAACGCAGTCCGATGGCGAAGCCCCTTTGCTGCAAACCCGGCACAAAACCATCAAGCCGCGCGGTGGCAACCAGACGGCCTACGTCGAGGCCATCCAGAGCATGGATGCCAATTTTGGTATTGGGCCGGCGGGCACCGGCAAGACGTATCTCGCGGTTGCCTGTGCCGTGGCCGCACTGGAGAGCCGGCGTGTGAACCGCATACTGCTGGTCCGCCCGGCGGTGGAGGCTGGTGAGAAGCTCGGTTTCCTGCCCGGTGACCTGGCGCAGAAGATCGATCCCTATCTGCGGCCGCTGTATGACGCCCTGTATGAAATGATGGGTGTTGAGCGTGTGCACAAGTGTATCGAGCGCAACATCATTGAAGTGGCGCCGCTTGCGTTCATGCGCGGTCGGACTCTGAACAATGCCTTCATCATTCTCGACGAGAGTCAGAACACCACAGTCGAGCAGATGAAAATGTTCCTGACGCGTATCGGGTTTGGCTCCACGGCTGTGATCACCGGGGATATCACGCAGATCGACCTGCCCCGCGGGGTACGATCCGGCCTGGTGCATGTGCTTGATGTGTTGTCGGAAGTGGAAGGCGTGTCGTTCACCCATTTTGGTGCCAAAGACGTTGTGCGTCACCCGCTGGTCAAGCGCATCGTGGAAGCCTATGCGCAGCACGACAAAGCGACCACGGATGGCAATGGTGGGGCGAAGCCCAACGGTAACGGTTCCGACAGGGGTGCCTGATGCCATGCCGATGAGTACCGACTCTGCGGAGGACGACAGTTGTCGTAGTGCATTAACCTCAGACGAGCATGTCGAGGTGCAATATGCCTGTGCGTTCGAGCCTGTACCGTCCGAAGCGCAAGTGCATGCCTGGTGTACGCAGATAATGCGCGCTTTACACAGTAATGCATTGCTGTGCGTTCGGATCGTTGATGCCGATGAAAGTCAGTCTCTGAACCGCGAGTACCGTGGTCACGACCGCCCGACCAACGTCTTGTCCTTCCCTGCTGAAATTGACAATCCGGATCATCAGATCCCGGTACTTGGCGACCTGCTCATCTGTGCCCCGATCATCGCAGCAGAGGCGATGGAGCAGGGCAAGCCGCTGGCGCATCATTGGCAGCACATGCTGGTCCACGGGATCCTGCATCTGATGGGTTACGATCATCAGTTGCCCGATGAGCAGGCGGAGATGGAAGCGCAGGAAATCACACTGTTGGCGCAAATGGGCGTACCGGATCCCTATTGGATCGGGTAGCCGGAGAGATGAATAACATGAGTGACAACAATGGTCAGGATGGCCCGCAGAGATCCTGGCTTTCAAAGGTAGGCGGCCTCTTCTCGGCGGAGCCCTCCAACATGCAGGAGCTGACGGACCTGCTGCAGGATGCGGCCGACCGTGAGCTGTTCGATAACGATGCGCTGAACATCATCTTTGGCGCGCTGGCCGTTTCCGACATGCAGGTGCGCGACATCATGGTGCCGCGCTCGCAGCTGGTCTGTGTGCGTGCAGGAACCCGCCCGGACGATTTTCTGCCAACCATAATCGAATCCAGTCACTCGCGTTTCCCGGTGATTGGTGACGATATGGATGATGTGCGCGGTATTCTGCATGCCAAGGACATGCTGCCGCTGTTGCTGGTTGATGACTGGAGCGACTTTGACATCAAGGACTGCATGCGGGCAGCAGCCGTAGTGCCCGAGAGCAAGCGGCTGAACGTGCTGTTGCAGGACTTCCGCGCCAATCGCAATCACATGGCCGTGGTCATTGATGAGTATGGCCACATCTCCGGCGCCGTAACCATTGAAGATGTACTGGAGCAGATCGTCGGCGAGATTGATGATGAGTATGACGTCGATGAGGAAGGCCTGATCAAGGAGATCGAACCGGACGTCTTCAATATCAAGGCGATGACGGATGTCGACGAATTCAACGACTACTTCGAAACCGACTTCAGCGATGACGAGGCCGATACCATTGGTGGCCTGGTGCTGAAGGCTTTCGGCCATCTCCCCAAGCGCGGAGAAACCGCACGCCTTGGGGACTTCGAGTTCCGCGTTCTGAATGCCGACAGTCGGCGCATCCGCCTGTTGCGCATGCAGCGCAGTTCCTGACTAACCCCTGATGACGTTTGATCTGACAGCGCTGTTGCGCCGCCACTGGACTCTGCCCTGGGCGCTGGCGCTGGCCGCCGGTCTGCTGATGCCATTGGCACTGGCGCCCTTTGATTTTTGGCCGGCGAGCCTGCTCAGTGTCGCGCTGCTGTTTGTCGCGCTGGCCGGCAGCGGACGGCGCGCTTTCTGGCTGGGCTATGCGTACGGGCTGGGCAAGTACGGCCTTGGCGTGTCCTGGGTGTTCGTCAGCATCCATCAGTACGGCAATGCCTCGATTCCACTGGCAGCCTTGCTGGTGGCGCTCTTCGTCGCCGGGCTGGCGTTGTTTCCGGCACTGTTTACCTGGCTCTGGGGCCGCTTTGTGTATCGGTCCGATGTGCCGCTCGGCTGGTGCAATGCCACCAGCTTTGCGCTGGCATTCGTGCTGCATGAGTGGGTAACCACCTGGCTGCTGACCGGTTTTCCGTGGTTGCTGCTCGGCTATGCCCACCTGGATACGGTACTGGCGTCACTGGCGCCGGTCGGTGGTGTGCTGTTGATCAGCCTGGCCGTCGCGCTCAGCGGCTGCTGGCTGGTTGCGGCATTGTTCGAGGGCGGCGCCAGTGTTCGGCTGCGCTGGTCGCTGGCCGGTCTGGCTGCAGCGCCCTGGGTGCTGGCATTGCTGGCATCGCTGCCGACCTGGGTGCAGGAGGTCGACCGCGGCAGTGTGGCGCTGGTGCAGGGCAATGTGCCGCAGGAAGCCAAGTGGCGGCCGGAAACCGTCGCGCCCATCATGGCGCTGTATCAGGAGCTGTCGGAGCCCCACTGGGGGCACGATCTGGTGATCTGGCCGGAAGCCGCGCTGACCGCTTTTCAGCATCAGATTCCGGACTATCTGGCTGACATGGATCGCCGGGCGGCTGCCGGGGGTACAACGCTGGTCATGGGTATCCCGGCCTATGAACAGCGGCCGGACGGCACCGGCGCTTTCCTGAATACGGCCATCGCGCTGGGTCAGGGCGATGGGGCCTATACCAAGCGCCGGCTGGTGCCCTTTGGTGAATACGTGCCGCTGGCCGGTCTGCTGCGCGGTCTGATCGACTTCTTCGACCTGCCCATGTCACGTGCCGTTGCCGGGCCGGAGAACCAGCCGCCGCTGATCGCCGGCGGCCGGCGGCTTGCCATGGCGATCTGCTACGAAATCGTCTATCCCGATCTGGTACAGCGCAGCGCCCGCGACGCCGACCTGCTGGTGACCATCAGCAATGACGCCTGGTTTGGCCATTCGATTGGTCCGCACCAGCACATGCAGAAGGCGCGGATGCGTGCGCTGGAGAACGGTCGTTATCTGTTGCGGGCCACCAACAACGGTATTACCGGTGTCGTGGACCATCGTGGGCGCCTGCTTGAGGCCCTGCCGCAATTCGAGCTTGGCGTGCTGGAGCGCGAATACCGGGTCATGGGCGGTCGGACCTGGTTCTCCCGCACCGGCAGCACGCCGCTGCTGGTGCTGATGGGGCTGGGGCTGGGGCTGCTGATCTGGCTGCCCAGGCATCGCTAAAGTGATATTCTGCCGCACTTTTCCGGCCGGATACTCTGCGGCGCCCGTGGCGGGCGCGCGCCGGCCACAGGTGTAGCCGGGACAGACCGATGATCGAACAGCAATACGACCCTCACCGCATTGAAGCGGACGTGCAGCAACACTGGCAGGCGCAGCAAAGCTTCCTGACACGGGACGATGCCGATGCCGACAACTTCTATTGTCTGGCGATGTTTCCGTATCCGAGCGGCCAGCTGCATATGGGCCATGTGCGCTGCTATACGCTGGCCGATGTCATTGGCCGCTATCAGCGTCTGAAGGGCAGGAACGTGCTGCAGCCGATGGGCTGGGATGCCTTTGGTCTGCCGGCCGAGAATGCCGCCATCAAGAATCAGGTACCACCAGCCGAGTGGACCTACAGCAACATCGATTACATGCGCGGGCAGATGCAGGCGCTCGGCTTTGCCATTGACTGGTCGCGCGAGTTCGCCACCTGTGATCCCGATTACTACCGCTGGGAGCAGTGGTTCTTTACTCGGCTGCTGAAGAAAGGCCTAGTGTATCGCAAGAGTTCCTGGGTCAACTGGGACCCGGTGGATCAGACGGTCCTGGCCAACGAACAGGTGGTTGATGGACTGGGCTGGCGCAGTGGCGTGCCGGTTGAGCGGCGTGAGATGCCGCAGTGGTTCCTGAAGATCAGCGCCTATGCCGATGAGCTGCTCGACCAGTTGGATCAGATGGATTGGCCGGAGCAGGTCAAGGCCATGCAGCGCAACTGGATCGGTCGTTCCGAAGGTGTCGAGATCCGCTTCCCGGTCGTTGGCCGCGACGAGAAGCTGAGCGTCTATACCACGCGGCCCGATACGCTGCTCGGCGCCACCTATGTCGCGGTCGCACCGCAGCACCCGCTGGCGCTGGAAGCGGCGCAGCAGGATGCGGATCTGGCGACCTTTATCGAGAACTGCCGCAACGTCAAGACGGCCGAGGCCGAACTGGCGACCATGGAAAAGCTCGGCCATCAGACCGCGCTCAGCGTCACGCATCCGCTGACCGGCGAAGCGCTGCCGGTGTGGGTCGCGAACTTCGTGTTGATGGAATATGGCTCG
>SKXG01000202.1 GCA_007128525.1 Pseudomonadales bacterium
CGCCTGTGCAAAGGTGAGCACCGCGCCCAGAAACCCGGTGTGCATCAGCGTCAACAACAGCGCCAGCATTGCCCAGGGTGCATGCGCCCGGTTTGCACGCAGCACAGCCCACCAGAACAGCCCTGCACTCAGCAAAAAGCAGGCATGTTCCACGGCATGCCACCAGGCGTTCTCAACAGCAAGCATGTAGAAGTAAGGCAGGTGCCAGAACCAGATCAGCAGGCCATGCAGGTAAGCCACAATCAGCGGATGCGCTGCCAGCCGCAGCGGTCCGCGCCAGACCGGTGCCAGCAGCCGGCCAGCCCCGGCGGCGATCTGTGGCAATGGCCGGCTCAGCACCCACAGCGGGGCAATCACCACCATCAACAGCATGTGCTGCGTCATGTGCGCAGCTGTACTCGTCTTGGCCAGATCGTCCAGGGGGCCAAGCAGCGTCAGCACAGTGAGTACGGCCGTGGCATGAAAGCCCCAGTATCGATATCGGTGCGCCCCAACCTGGCGCGCACCGCGCAGGTAGAGCAGCCAGAATGCCGCCAGCAAGAACGCGGTCAGCAGGCCGGATACTTGCGCCTGTCCGACCGAAGTCAGAGGATTGTGGGCCTGGGCTTCGGGCGTGCACAGCAACGCTGTAACACCTGCGCTGACGGTTTTACCCAGGCTGGCCACTTTACTCACGCTGATGACTCCCACCACAGGCTTGTACATGACCACTCAGAGGCCGGCCACTCAGAGACAGGCCGGCAGCAGCGCAGCCGGCAGGCCGATCGCCAGGACGGCAAAGGCAGCCATCAGGTGCACGCAGGCCGCAACCCGGGCAACAAAGACCGCGCTGGCAGGGACTTCCCCGGAACCGGCTGCCTGAGCTTCCTGCCAGCAGCGGCGCCCCCAAAACATCAGGCCCGCCGCCACCAGCACGGTCAGCGCCAACAGGGTCAGGTTCAGGCCCGAGGTCGCCCCCGCTTCGGCCCATCCAGGCCGCACTGCGCAGGTCACCGACAGGCTGGCGTACATGGCAACGAAATACAGGGCCCAGACTGCCCAGCCCAGAACGAGCTGCACCGGATGCATCGGAACCCACAACACCTGCCAGGCTCGACGGACTGCTTTCATGCCGGCATTCCCCAGACCATTGGTAGCAACAGGAACACGACCATGCTGAGCCAGTACACGGCAACCGTATACCACCACCATGGACGCAGCACACAGAGCTCATATGGACGACTGGCGCTGACATAACCCTGATGGATACGCAGTGCCTGCAACAGGCTGAGCACCACGCCAAGCCCAACGTGCAGGCCGACATACAGCAGCATCACAAGCAAGACGGCATCATGCGTGTGGGCTGTGGCCTGCCAAGGTGCCTGCCACCCGACAACGGCCAGAATCAGCAGCGCCACGCCACCAGCCAGTGCGATCTGCCAAAGCCGGTTGCGTAATACAGCATTCGACAGCCCGTGATCAGCAGCTGACAACCCCACCAGAGTGCGGTTCAGCAGCCAGGCTGCCAGCGATATCAGAACGCCGGCCAGCACCATGTGTGGCAGCGGCAGCAACTCGGAATCCGACGCGCTGAACTCAGGCGCAGCCGTCCACAGATAGAACCAGCCGAACACAAGAGACAAATACAATGTGGCATCCGCCATCAGCGTAACGACCATTCCCCACAGGCCCGGCCCATCCGTGGTCTGCCAGTGCAAAGGCAAGTCACCGGCCTCGGTGTTGGTGCTGGAACGCGGTGCCATGCGCGGATGCGCACCGTTCTCCCAGGACCAGCGCAACAGAAACACGCCGGCAAGCACGGTGGCGAAAAGTGCCAGCGGATACATCCGCACCAGCAGGCTGATGCAGAGCATGGCCAGCGCTGCCGCCGCAGCAAGCGGCCACCAGGAGCTGTCCGGCAAATGCATCACATGCCGCACCCGGCCACTGATGGCTTCCGAACCAAAAATCTCACGCCGCCCATGCTCGATGGGCGCCAGGCCGGCCTGGCCGGTTGCCATCTGCTCCGGCAGCGCCGGCTGGTCCCACAGCGGGTGTCGGGTCTCAATATGCGGCAGGCTCGCGAAATTGTAGGCCGGTGGCGGCATACGGCTCGCCCACTCCAGGGTGTCGGCGTGCCAGGGGTTGGATGACGCACGCCGCCCGAAGCGAAAGTGCAGCACAACATCGACAATGATCATTGCGATACCGGCCGCCATGATGAACCCACCCAGCGACGACAGCAGATTGAGCCAATCCCAGCCCAGCCCGGCCTCATAGGTGTATACCCGTCTCGGCATCCCCAGCAGACCTGTCAGGTGCATCAACAGGAACGTGGAATTGAAGCCGACAAAGGTCAGCCAGAATGCCCACCGACCCAATTGAGGTGACGGCATGCGTCCCGACAACAATGGTAACCAGTAATAGAGACCGGCCATTAACGGAAAGAACATGCCACCCACCAGCACATAGTGCAGGTGGGCGACCACAAAGTGGGTGTCATGCACCTGCCAGTTGAACGGCACCAGTGCGAGCATCACGCCGGTCAGGCCACCACAGATGAAGATCACCAGAAAGCCAAATATCCACAGCATCGGCAGACTGAAGATCACGCGGCCCGTCCACAACGTGGCCAGCCAGGCAAACACCTGTATCGCTGTCGGCACCGCCACCAGCATACTGGCTACCGAGAAGAACGCCTGTGCCAGATGCGGGATGCCCACGGTGAACATGTGGTGTACCCAGAGACCGAAACTGATAAACCCTGTGGTGATGATCGACAGCACCACCCAGCGGTAGCCGACCAGTGGCCGCTGTGCAAAGACAGGAATCAGCGTCGACACTATACCCGCC
>SKXG01000340.1 GCA_007128525.1 Pseudomonadales bacterium
AGCGTCCCAACAGCGCGGCAAAATGCTCCATCATGGCAAGGCGCTCGCCCGGATCACTGTCCTGGCGACGGAACACCAGTACGCCAGCGACAACGCCAGGCTCAGGCAACAGCATGGGTACGGCACACAGACGTTCCGCCGACATACGCCGGAACAGCTGTCGATCCGACACGGGCAACGCTTCGCTATCATCCCGTTCCACCGGGGCTGCGCTGCGATAGGCTTCGGCAACCAGGCTGCCTGAACGATCCACGGGCAGGCGCAAGGCACCCAGGTCGTCATTGCCCAGCGGCGTCAGATCAGAGCCGTCAACGATGAAAATCCACGGCGCATGCCCGAACAGTCCACGCGCCACTGTTTGCGCCAGCGTCTCGAGTGCACCGCCACTGTCCTGACCAGCCAGCAATGGCGCAAATGCTGCAACCTGCGCCGTCACCCAGAGTCGATCGCGCCAATGACCCGCCCCCGCCGGCTCTTCGCTGGCCGGATCTATGCCAGCTTCTGTCATCAGCGCTTCTGCGCGGGCGCGCGACGCCGTCAGTGTGGTGGTGAACTGCTCTGCATCGACAGCCAGCAAACGCTCTGCCAATTCAGCAGCCGTCTTGGCGTCGGATGCTTCCAGCGCTTCCACCACGGCATAAATGCGCAGCAGCGGATGCGCATCCTGCAACTGGGATTCTGGTACGCCACGGAAGGCCACCAGTTCTTCAAGCAGCATATCTCCGGGCAGCGTCAGACCGGACGTGGCCAGCAGTATGCGCAGCCGGGCCGGCCCCGGGGCCAAACCTGGAAAGCGCCCGGCCAGGCCTTCGGCCACACAAGCCGATTCCAGCAGACTGCGCCACTGGTCCAATCCGAGACGGGCGCCGCCGCCCAGCGGCGCCGAACCCCAGACCTGGGCCTGAGCGATATCCGCCAGGTCCTGCGCTTTTAGTGCCTGCATGGCTTGCGCGAGCGCAGCTTGATCGGGCTGTGCACCCAGGGTTCGCAGCCAGCGCGCCAGCAGTTCTGCATCGAGCACAATCAGGCCGGCCAGCGCATCAATTTCAATGCGCGGCCGATGAGCCAGATCGAGATAGCGATGCAGGACCGCATCAGGGGTCACTACGCGTCTCCTTGCTTCGTCGATTCGCCATGCTGGGTTCAGGCAGCGTTGTCAGTGCACTGCCTTTGGGCCCAGCTGGACTCGACTGAAGTTACAACGGGAAAACGCGAATCCTTGCGCCAGCCATTTCCCGGCCTGTACCTCAGCGGTTTCATCGTTTCTGTTGTCGCTGAGGCACGCACTCTGGTCCGACAAATGCCGGATCAGACACTGACGCAGTGTAGCCTTTCTCCAACAACCTCAAGGCCTGCGATTGTAAACGAGAATTGGGCCGGATCTGAGCGGTGTCCATTACGTCTTGCGCCGCCATGCGGGACTGACCATGATGCAGCCCGCACGGTGGCAAATTGCGTTGCCAAGCCGCCTTGTACCAGCCGACAAGACCTCGGGAGGCAGACTTCATGCATGTGGTGTCCTTTAACGTCAACGGCGTTCGCGCCCGTATGCATCAGCTGGCGGCGCTGACCGAGCTGCACGAACCCGACATCATCGCGCTGCAGGAAACCAAGGTGGCGGACGATCAGTTCCCCCTGGAAGCGCTGCAGGCGCTGGGCTATCCGTTCGTCAACTACTATGGTCAGAAGGGCCACTATGGCGTTGCTCTGCTGTCCAGGCTGGAACCCGAGGAGGTCATTCTGGGCATTCCATGGCGCGAGGATGACCAGCAGCGGCGGCTGATCAGTGCTCGCTACCGGGGCCCCAACGGCCAGCCGTTTACGGTGCTCAACGGATACTTTCCACAAGGCGAGTCGCGTGACCATCCTGTCAAGTTCCCAGCTAAAGCCTTATTTTACGAAGACTTACAGCGTTTTCTTGATGAGAGATTTAAGCCATCGGAAGCGCTGCTGCTGGTCGGCGACATGAACGTTGCCCCCGAGGATGCGGACATCGGCATCGGTGAAGACAACAAGAAGCGCTGGCTCCGCACCGGCAAATGCAGCTTCCTGCCCGAAGAGCGTGAGTGGTTAGACCAACTGCTCGGCTGGGGCCTGATTGATACCTATGCCCGCCATACGGACCCGGCAGACCGGCTGTACAGCTGGTTTGACTATCGCAGTGCCGGGTTCCAGCGTGAGCCCAAGCGAGGCTTGCGCATCGACCTGATACTGGCCAGCGAGGCCATGGCTGGCAAGGTTAAGGACACCGGTATTGACTACCATATCCGCAGCCTGGACAAACCATCCGACCACTGTCCGGTCTGGGTCAGGCTGCAGGACTGACGCGCCACAGCGTCAGCGAAAACTGTTGATCTGGTCTCTGAGGGTCTGCGCCCGGTCGCGGGACGCGTCGGCAAAGTCGGCGCCCTGCCCGGCATACAGAATGGCCCGGGACGAAGACACAACCAGGCCGGCAGCCCGCTGATCCAGCCCCGCTTTCAGCGCCGCCCCCAGGTCGGCACCCTGATCACCCACCCCGGGCACCAGCAAAGGCATGTCCGGTGCCGCGCTGCGTATGCTGGCCAGCTCATCCGGATAAGTGGCGCCAGCCACCAGCATGACGTTGTCATTCTGGTTCCAGGTCGTCGCCGCAGTCCGGGCAATGTGCAAGTACAGAGGATCTTCTGCGGTGTGGCTCTGAATCAGATTGCTGCCGGGGTTGCTGGTGCGACACAAGACCACGGCCCCGCGCTCCGGCCGTTGCAGGAAAGGCGCCAGGCTTTCGCTACCCAGATAGGGATTCAGCGTCACAGCATCAGCGGCATAGCGCTCGTACGCCTCCCGGGC
>SKXG01000049.1 GCA_007128525.1 Pseudomonadales bacterium
CATGGGGTGCGGCATGGTGCACCCGAACGTCCTCAGCATGGCCGGCATCGATGCCGAGCGCTATAGCGGTTTTGCCTTCGGCTTTGGCGGCGATCGTCTCGCCATGCTGCTGTATCACGTCAATGACCTGCGTCTGTTCTTCGAGAATGACGTGCGTTTTCTGTCCCAGTTCAACTGAGGTTCGCTGATGAAGTTGAGTGCGTCCTGGATCCGCGAGTGGATCGATCCCGGTGTACCCGTTGAAGAAATAGCGCGGCGACTGACCATGGCTGGACTCGAGGTGGACAGTCTGAGCCCGGTGGCCGAGGCGTTCAGCGGTGTGGTCGTCGCCCGCGTTGAATCAGCAGAGCGTCATCCGGAGGCCGACAAGCTGAGCCTGTGCCAGGTGTCTGATGGCGCGTCGACCGTGCAGGTTGTTTGTGGCGCGCCCAATGTGCGCACGGGCCTGCTGGTGGCATTCGCACGTGTTGGTGCCGTTCTGCCTGGCGACTTCAAGATTCGCAAGGCCCGGCTCCGCGGCCAGGATTCCTTTGGCATGATCTGCAGCGTTGCAGAACTGGGGATGGGCGAAGATGATGGCGGCATCCTGGAACTGCCGGATGCGCTGACGCCTGGCACTGACCTACGCGAGGCATTGCGGCTGGATGACACCGCAATTGATATTGAGCTGACGCCAAACCGGGGAGACTGCCTGAGTGTCCGTGGCGTCGCCCGCGAGCTTGGCGTGCTCTTCGACAAGGCTGTCAATGCACCGTCGATGGCGGCGGTGCCTGTTGTTCATGACCAGAGTTTTCCCATTCAGGTACAGGATGCGGTGGCCTGTCCGCGTTATCTGGGCCGTGTCATCCGCGGCATCGACCCGACCCGGCAAAGCCCGTTGTGGATACAGGAGCGTCTGCGCCGTGCCGGGTTGCGCCCGATCGACGCCACTGTCGATGTCACCAATTATGTGATGCTGGAGCTGGGCCAGCCCCTGCATGCCTTCGATCTCGCGGCGCTCAGCGGCGGCATCGACGTGCGCATGGCGCGCGCTGGCGAGCCGCTCAAGCTGCTGGACGGCAGCGACCTGAAACTGGATGCGCAGACGCTGGTTATTGCCGATGGTGCCGGGCCGGTCGCCATCGCCGGGGTCATGGGTGGTGAGCGTAGCGGCGTGCAGGACGGCACTCGTGATGTGTTTCTGGAATGCGCCTTCTTTGCCCCGTTGGCGGTTGCCGGCACCGCACGTCGCTATGGTTTGCAGACCGATGCCTCGCAGCGCTTCGAGCGTGGCGTGGATCCACAGTTGCAACATGATGCCATTGAACGGGCGACAGCGTTGCTGCTCGAGATCGTCGGCGGCGAGCCGGGTCCGGTGACAGAAGCGGTAGCGTCCAGGGCCTTACCGAAGCCACCCGAGGTCAATCTGCGCGCCAGCCGCCTGGCGCAGATCTCAGGTCTGGTGCTGGCACCGGAGCGGGTGACCAACATACTGCAGCGCCTTGAGCTGGAACTGCTGGATAAGGGCGCCGATGGCCAAGACTATCGCTGGCGCGTGCGTGCGCCCAGCCATCGCTTCGACATTGAGCGCGAAGAGGATCTGATCGAGGAAGTGTGCCGCATTCAGGGTTATGACGAGATCCCGGTGCGTGTCCCAACGGCGCAGCTCGCATTGCGGCAGGTGCCCAATGCCCAGGTGCCGCCGCAGCAGTGCCGGCAGCGGCTGGTGGATCTGGGTTATCAGGAAGTGGTGACCTACAGCTTTATCGATCCTGCCGTGCAGGATCTGATCTATCCGGGCGTTGCCGGGCCAGCGTTGTCGAATCCGATGTCCCGTGACATGTCGGTCATGCGCACCGGTTTGTGGCCCGGGCTGATCAAGGCCATTCAGGGCAATGTTCATCGTCAGCAGGGCCGACTGCGGCTGTTCGAGCTGGCGCGCTGTTTCAGCCCGGACGGCGCCCAGCCCTGGCGGCTGGCGGGCGCCCTGTACGGTCTGCGGCTGCCTGAGAACTGGACACAGCCGCAGGAACCGGTGGACTTCTTTGACCTGAAGGGCGATGTCGAGAATGTGCTCGCGCTGAGTCGGCAAGCCGTGGTCTTTGAGCCCGTCGCCGATGATCCTGCGCTGCATCCGGGGCAGGCTGCACGCGTATTGCTCGACGGGCAGGCCGTTGGCCGGCTCGGGCGGCTGCATCCTGAACTGCAACAGCGCCTCGACCTGCCGGCTCCGGTATACCTGTTTGACCTGGACTGGGCGCTGATCAGCCGGCGGACGCCACCACAGGGGCGTGACATCTCGCGCTATCCGAGTGTTCGACGTGACCTGTCACTGCTGGTACCGCAGGATGTGGCGGCTGCGGATGTTGAGCGGGTGGTGCGTGGTGCGGTCGGCGCGGCACTGGCAGAGTTTAGGCTTTTTGATGTGTATCACGGGGAAGGCATTGATTCCGCTGCAAAAAGCCTTGCGGTAGGCTTGACCTTGCAGGACCCTTCGCGCACGCTAACCGAGGCCGACATCAATGGATGGATGAACGCTGCCATGGAGGCGTTGCGGTCCGAGCTGGGTGTCAGGATGCGTTGAGCACAGGTTCCCCGGCTACCCGCCGAGCGGGGCTTCCGCCCCGTCTGAGAACGACACCAAAGGCCCACGACCCGGGAACGGAGACCAGGGCCGATGACTGGTACAGGAGATTGTCGCCGTGGCCGCATTGACCAAGGCTCAGATGGCTGACCGTCTGTTCGAAGAACTCGGACTGAACAAGCGGGAAGCCAAGGAAGTGGTTGAGTTGTTCTTCGAGGAGATTCGCGCCTCGCTGGAGCGCAATGAGCAGGTCAAGCTGTCCGG
>SKXG01000125.1 GCA_007128525.1 Pseudomonadales bacterium
CCGCCAAGCGAGCAGGACCCGATCAGTGCACGCGGCATTCCGCGGCTCTGGGCACTCGCCCTGGTACCGATGCTGCTCTATCTGATCTGGAGACTGACGACGCACGGTGACACCACGCAGGAAAGACACAGCGTGCTTGGTCTGTTTGGTTTTGTCGGCGTCATGACGGCCTATCTGATCGTGCTGCCGTGGTCAGGCTATCTGCTCGCTTCGCTGTTCTACATGCCGGCGGCAATGTGGATGCTGGGCTACCGGCGACCGATCACCATCGCCGTACTCACCGCAAGCTGGCTGGTATTCGCCGAAGTCGTATTCCGCGGCGTGCTGCATGTGGACCTGCCCACCGGGCGACTGTTTAGCTGACGCAAGGAGCAGCAGCTCAATGATTGAATCAGTACTAGGCGGCATCTCGGTGGCCATCGGCCTTGCGCCTTTCCTGGCGATCCTGGCCGGCATCGTGCTCGGCATCATCGTCGGCGCCATGCCCGGGCTGTCTCCATCCATGGGCGTGGCACTGCTTGTGCCCTTCACCTACGGCATGTCACCGATGCTGGCGCTGATGCTGCTGGTGGGGATCTATATCGGTGCCAGCTACGGTGGCTCGATTACGGCCATCACCATCAATGCGCCCGGCACTGCCTCAGCCGTGGCTACGGGACTGGACGGGTACCCACTGACGCAGAAGGGTCAACCGGCCACGGCCCTCGGGGTATCCATCGTCACCTCTGCATCTGCAGGCATGGTGGGTACCGTTATCCTGATCCTGTTCTCCCTGCCCCTGGCCGCGCTGGCGGTGCGTTTTCATCCAGCCGAATACTTTGCCATCGCCCTGTTCGGACTGGCCACCATCGCCTCGCTGGGCGGGCGCAACTGGCTCAAGGCCTTTGTTGCCGCCATACTGGGCCTGCTCATCAATACCGTCGGCACGGACCCGATCTCCGGCGCCGAGCGCTTTACCTTCAACATCACTGCGCTATCCGATGGCTTCCTGCTGATTCCTGCCCTAATCGGTCTGTTCGCGCTCAGCGAGGTGTTCACCGGTATAGAAAAGAAGGATTTCCGTGCGGCACGTATGGACAGATTTGCTGATAAGTGGCCGCGCTTAGGGGACTACTGGCGACTGAAATACGTCACGCTGCGCTCGGCACTGATCGGCACCTTGATCGGCATCTTTCCGGGCGCCGGCGCCACCATCGCATCCTTTATCAGCTACGACGTCTCCAAACGCCTGAGCAAGCGCAAGGATGAATACGGCGACGGCTGTGACGAAGGTGTCTGCGCCGCAGAGGGCGCCAACTCCGGATCAGTGGGTGGTGCGATGGTACCCTTGCTGACACTTGGCATCCCCGGCAGCGCCACCACCGCCGTATTGATCGGCGCCATGATGATTCATGATCTCACGCCTGGCCCGCAGCTGTTTCTGTCCGACCCCGAAATCATCTATGGCATTTTCGGGGCTATGCTGCTCGCCAACGTGGTGCTGTTGGTCGTTGGTCTCGCCGGCAGCCGCCTGTGGATTCAGGTGACCAGTATTCCCAAGGAAATTCTCTTCGTACTCATCGCAATGATGTCGGTGCTCGGCTCCTTCGCTGTACGCAATTCCATGTTCGACGTGCTCTGCTGCCTCGGCTTTGGCGTGTTCGGATGGTTGTTGCGCCGCTACGGCTATCCGGTGGCACCAATCATTCTGGGAATCGTGCTCGGTTCGATTGCCGAAGACAATTTCAGACGGGCCATCATCATGGATGGTGGTTCCGTCTTCTTCACACGTCCACTGAGCGCTGTGATGCTCACACTGGCTATCCTTTCGTTTGTGGTGCCGCTGATGCAGAACCGGCGCAGACTCAAGGACGAGCCGGCTGAGATCTGACAGGCCACATCGTGCATGTGGGGACCACCTATTGCAGGGAAAGCTAATCTAGGTATGGTGGTTTAAGCGTCGTGGCTACTTTCAGATTCAGTATGCCAAAAGCGACGCACTACAGTCGTTAGACATTCACTGCAAACCCCAAAGGTATCTCAATGCTAAGCACAACAAGCGCGACCAGGCGCGGTACTGCAATTGCTGCCGTTTTGTGCGCCTGTGTAATTAGCGTCAACGCACATGCAGATGACGCTGTGGACAGGCATCCGGATCTTGACTACGACCCAACCACCGCCATCCCCGAGGTGGAACATCGCATTCGAGCCCATAAGCCGGCATTTGAATCGGCAGACGGACAGCACCGATTCGGTATTCGCGGACGTGTGATGTTTGATGGCCAGTACAATGCCTTTGACAGCACAGACACAGTCAACCGCGCTGAATTTGGCGATGAGAGGCTCGCCAGATACGGCACGACGTTGCGCCGTATACGACTGGGTGTGCTCGGCGTCATGTACAACAATTGGGAGTGGCAGGTAGAAGCCGATTTCCGTGATCTTGAAGTCCGCATGGCCAACGTCTACCTGGCCTATCTATTCGATCATGGCCGGTTCGCCATGGGCTACTTCAAGGAGCCCTGGGGGCTGGAGAGTCACACCAGCTCGCGGCGCATCACCTTCATGGAGCGAGCTGGCGTCGTGGATGCGCTTCGACCCAATCCGAGTCGGGCGCTGGGTTTTATGTATGAGACGCTCCGTCCGGGATATTACGTAGGTGCCGGGTTGTTCGGCGGCGATGGCGTCGCTCGCAACCGTGACATCAACGAAGGCTATTCCGCAGCCCTGCGCGGCTCCTTCGCGCCTTTCGAGGATGCTCATGCACAGACCTACAGCCATGTGGGTGCAAGCTTTAACTGGCGCAGCAACGGCTTTGGCCGCGGTGACGACTGCGCCATCA
>SKXG01000444.1 GCA_007128525.1 Pseudomonadales bacterium
CAGTATCCTGGCAGACTCGGACGCCACCATCCGATTGTTCCAGCGCCAGGCGATCAGCCCGACAACGACGTTCGCAATCCCCGTTGCGGCGAAGATACCGACATAGCCATACAAGGCACCGCCAATGATCGCCAGCGGAATCAGCACAACGATCATGCGCAGAATCGACAGCACCAGCGGCGGCACCGGCTTGCCCAGTGCATTAAAACTACTGCTCGCTACTGCCATCAGCCCCATAAAGCCCAGCGTGAACGGAATGATGACCAGGTACCAGCCTGCGGCCGCCACCACATCCGGATCATCATTGATCAGGCTGACCATCCACTCTCCGCCCAGCCACATCACGATAAAGGTGAAGGTGCCCCAGCCGATGCAGAACAGGTAGGTAATGCGCAGTGCCTGCCAAACGCGCTCGAACTTACGAGCGCCCCAGTTCTGGCCGACGAACGGCGCGACGGATGACGCCACAGCGATGATCATCATGCTCATCAGCGCATCAACCCGCATCGCAACACCGTAACCGGCCACCACACCGGCGCCATAGTCCGCCAGCAGCCACAACAGCACAGCGCCTGATAGCGGTGCGACTGTGTTGGTCAGCGTTGCCGGCACACCCACATGCAGAATGTCGCGCCAGGAGGCCAGTAATCCAGTCAGGCCCGGTCGCAACATGTGTTCTTTGGCCATTAGCCAGTACATGCACAAGGCAAAGCTGATCAGCCGGGCCAGCACGAAAGCCCAGGCCGCACCTTCAATACCCAGCGCCGGCAAGCCCAGCCAGCCGAAGATCAAGAACGGGCCGAACAGGATTTGCAGCACCGAGCCCAGGGTCATCACGATGCCCGGCATTGACGCATTGCCAACAGCGCGCAACAGATTGGTGCCAACCATGGACACTGCAAAGAACAGAAAGCCGAGCAGCCAGATGTTGCTGTAGGCCACTGCCAGTGCCAGCGGTTCATCGGCTGCACCAAGCAGCGCAAACAGTGCTGGAAACCCCCACATGCCAAGCGCTGTGCACAGGATGGCAAAAATCGCCACCAAAATGAGGCCATGGCTTACAAGAATGGCAGCATTTTCCCGTAGTCCCGCACCCATGGCGCGTGCGATTACTGATGATGCACCGACACCCAAACCACGGGCGGCGGCATTGAGCACCATGACAACTGGAAACGTAAATGCGACGGCAGCCAACTCAGCGGTGCCAACGAGCCCGAGATACACGGCCTCGATCAACTGCGCGAGAGTCATGGCAACAAAACCCATGGCCATATAGGCCGACAGCCGAACGATGTGACCGCCTACAGGTCCATCTGTGTAGCCAGGCTGATGCCTTACTGCCGGACTGGTGCCAACGGTTGCTTTATTTCGCGAATTTGCAGTCATTCGTGATTCCCGATCCCCAAGGCCCAACAGGCAGGCTCGGTCAAATAAAAATCAAACCCCAGGTATTCCCTTAAGCCACCCATTACCGTTATGTTTATCCTATGCCAGACCTAGATGATTACAGAGTCGAACCCTTCATCCTTGAGCAGGCCAGCGATCAGGATTTGCTCGAACGTTTCACGCTGGAAGATCTGTTGATGCGTGAACGTGACCCGGATGCCGAAGCACTCCCGCACGAACTGCGGCTGCGCATTTTGCGCACCCAAAACCGCCCTGCCCATGATCAGCAACAAGTGTGGCTGGTCCGGGCACCGGACAATCACTATGTCGGTATCGCCTGGCTCGACCTGAGCCGCCGGCCCGGGCCGGTCGCTGAGCCCGACCACAAGTGTTGCGTCATCATGATCGGCGTTCACCCGGCCCATCGCGGCCAGGGCATCGCCACCCGCCTGCTGAAAGAGATCGCCCAGTATGCCGATTCGCACGGCTACGAGATGATCGAACCCATTTGGGAAACGCCGGCATTGCGGGACCGCGCCCGATTCATCAGCGCACGCTATGCCATGAACAAGTCAACATACCGCATCCGGCTGCAAAACATCAGTTGGACGATGGTCGAACGCTGGGTCCGGGAAGCGGAGTTGTTTGCCCAGGGCGCCACGGTTGAGCTGCTGGATGACCACCTGCCGGAAGCGCTGAAAGCGGATCTGCTGCCTCTGTGGTGGCGGGCCCAGGAGGGGCACCGGCGCAGCGCGGCGGAGCTGCACCATGAGTGGCAACGTCAGGAACAGGCGCGGCAAACGGCCGGTGAGCGCTGGCTGTGTTTCGTGGTCAAGGATGTACATGGCAAGCCGGCGGCACTGCTGGAAGCCGTATACAACCCGCGGGCCAGCAAGGTGGTGCTGGTGCGGGCCTGCGATCTGCTGCCGGAAGTCCGGGGCCTGGGCTATCGGCGCTGGCTACACGGCACTTTTCTATGGCACCTGCGCGAGCAAATGCCACAGGTCGAGTTCGTCAGCTATCGACGCCCGCCAGCGGGCAAGAGCCCAACCGGCCTGCCCCCAGCCATTGCCGACCCCTACATTCGCATCCACACCAAGGAACTGCTGCGCCGACTGGCCTGATCCCAGACGGACAGGTTCAGGCCGTCACCTGCGCCGGCCCGGCTTCAGCCAGTGCCTTGCGAATGTAGTAGTGCGCCATCTCAAAGCGGTCATTGCCCCAGAACACCTGGTCACCAAGCACAATCGTCGGGACCCCGAATACGCCCAGGGCCATGGCCGCTTCATTCGCTTCTGTCAGCCGCTGATCCAGCTCAGCTGACTGGGCTTTGGCCAGTGCCGCATCGCCATCAAGCCCGGCACCGGCCAGCAGATCCCGGACCACTGCCGGATCGCTGACATCCCGGGCCTCAGCCCACCGCGCCCGA
>SKXG01000429.1 GCA_007128525.1 Pseudomonadales bacterium
CCTTCGCTTTTTCTGCTGCGGAAAGAGCCATACTGCTTACCTCCAATATGCCTGTGTGTGGGTGCCGACCCCCATGGCCGGTTGACCCTGCTGGCCCGCAACCGCGCATATTTGCAGCCGCGAGCCCCGATCGATACAGGTTCTGACCTGTAACGAAAGCCTGATGTTCAATGATTGACGACCAGCCGCCTTGGCGCGACCCGGCCATCGTCGAGAATTTCACCGACGCCCAGAAACTGTCCTGGCAGCTCATCGTTGTCAAGCTGCTCAACCAGTTGCACCCAGCCCTCGGTCGGTGCCTGTGGCACCAGCACCGGCTGGCCCTGCTTCAAATAATAGGCCGTGGCATCTTTCAACCGAATGACCGGCCAATCCCGGACCGATGATGACACCGGCAGCAGGACGGTATCCAGCGTGGTGAACCCGCCTTCATCGCGCCTGGCCTCGAGCTGCTCGAAGGTCCAGGCCTCGTCTATGTGATAGGGTCCGGCCGCGAGCCGGCGCAGCGCCGTCACATGGGCGCCGCAGCCCAAATCCTCACCGAGCTCCTCTGCAATGGTGCGCACATAGGTGCCCTTGCTGCATTGGATCAGCAGCTCGCAGTGCTCGCCGTCAATCCGCTCCAGGGTGTTCTGGTATACGGTCACCTGGCGCGGCTCGCGCGGCACTTCGATGCCCTGACGGGCCAGTCTATACAGCGGCTGGCCTTGGTGCTTGATCGCCGAGTACATTGACGGAACCTGGTCAAAGGTTCCTCGATAGCGCTCCAGCGCCCTGTTCAGCATGTCCTCATCCAGTTCAGGCACCGGCCTGGTGGCGACCACAGCACCATCGGCATCGCCGGTCTCGGTACGGACCCCAAGCTGAATGCGCACCCAATAGGTCTTGTCCGAGTCGAGCAGAAACTGCGAAAACTTGGTGGCTTCACCAAAACACAGCGGCAGTACGCCGGTGGCCAGCGGATCAAGTGCCCCGGTGTGACCGACTTTGCGCGCCCGAAACAGCCGCTTCGCCTTCTGCACTGCTTCGCTTGAACTTAAGCCCGCAGGTTTGTCGAGGATGATGACGCCGCTGATGTCCCGGCCTTTGTTCCTGCGCTTCATGTTTTGTCCTGATCCTCGTCCGTGCCCGGCGACTCGTCGGTTCCGGCCTGCCTGGCACGGGTTTCGTCGTCTCGTACGGCCTGATCTATCAGCCGCTGCATACGGGAGCCTTCCTGAATCAGCTCATCGTAGTGAAAGCGCAGTTTGGGCGTCGTACGCATGCTGTGACTGCGGGCGAGCATGCTGCGCAGAAAACCGGACGCGCCGGTCAGCACAGCGACCAGCTCGACCTGGTCTTCAGCGTCAGATGCCTCCAACGACGACACATAGACATCGGCATAGCTCAGATCCCGACTGACGCGAACATCGGTAATACTGAGCATGCCGACACGGGGATCACGCATCTCGCGCCGAATGATCTCGGTCAGCTCTTCGCGGACGAAGTCCGCGACCCGTAGCAGGCGCCCTGATGACTCTTTCATAAAGCAACCACCGCTACAGCGAGCGCGCCACTTCTTTGGTTTCAAAGACTTCGATCTTGTCGCCAGCCTTGATGTCTTTGTAGTTGCGTACACCGATACCGCACTCCAGGCCGGCACGGACTTCCTGTACGTCATCCTTGAATCGACGCAGCGACTCAAGTTCACCTTCGAAGATCACGACATTGTCACGCAGCACCCGAATCGGACGATTTCGGTGAATAGTGCCCTCGAGCACCATACAACCGGCAACCTGACCAAAGCGCGGCGAACTGAATACATCCCGGACTTCGGCGGTGCCCAGGATTTCCTCACGGACCTCCGGTGCCAGCATGCCAGACAGCATGGCCTTGATATCGTCAAGCAGCTCATAAATGACGCTGTAGTAGCGCAACTCAATGCCTTCGCGCTCGACGATCTTCTTCGCAGCGCCATCGGCACGTGTGTTGAAACCGACGATCATCGCGCCTGAAGTCAGCGCCAGGTTGGCATCCGACTCGCTGATGCCACCAACGCCGGAGCCGATGATCACCGCGCCAACCTCATCGGTCTTAAAGTCATTCACAGCATGGGTGATGGCTTCCAGCGAGCCTCGCACATCGGCCTTCAGGACGATATTCAGCAGGCGCTTCTCGCCGGACTGCATATTGGCAAACATGTTTTCGATCTTCGCCGCCTGCTGCGCCGCAATCCGCTGCTCGTTGCTGCGGCTCTGCCGGAACTCAGCCAGTTCACGCGCCTTGCGCTCATCCGACACCACCGAGAAGTCATCGCCAGCATCCGGTGTGCCGGACAGACCCAACACCTCAACCGGCGTGGAGGGCCCGGCGCTGTCTACCTGCTCGCCAATATCGTTGATCATCGCGCGGACACGGCCGTGATACTCACCCGCCAGAATCACATCGCCGCGCTTTAACGTACCGTTCTGCACCAGCACGGTCGCCACCGGACCGCGGCCACGATCCAGGCTCGATTCAACCACCACACCGCGTGCAGGCGCATCGGGCACACCGCTCAGTTCCAGCAGCTCAGCCTGCAGCAGCACGGCTTCAAGCAAATCGTCGATGCCCTCACCGGTAATTGCAGAGACATGAACAAACTGCGTGTCACCGCCCCAGTCATCCGGGATGACATCCTTGGACGCCAGCTCATTTTTAACCCGATCCGGATCAGCACCTTCCAGGTCAATCTTGTTCACGGCAACCACGATCGGCACGCCAGCAGCCTTGGCATGCTGGATGGCCTCTTCGGTTTGCGGCATCACGCCATCGTCAGAGGCAACCACCAGAATCACGATGTCAGTGACATCAGCGCCGCGCGCGCGCATGGCCGTAAACGCCGCATGACCAGGCGTGTCCAGGAAGGTCATGCCGCCGCTGGGCAATTCAACCTGATAGGCACCGATGTGCTGAGTAATGCCACCGGCTTCACCGCTGGCGACTTTGGTCTTGCGGATATAGTCGAGCAAAGAAGTCTTACCATGGTCGACGTGGCCCATAACGGTCACAACAGGCGCCCGCGGATGCTTGTCGCCCTCAACGTCCAGTGATTCCTTATGCTCGTGTTCGATGGCATCGCTGCTCACCGGCTTGGCAATGTGGCCCATTTCCTCAACCACCAGCACAGCCGTATCCTGATCGATGGTCTGGTTGATGGTCGCCATAACGCCCATCTGCATCAGGGTCTTGATCAGCACGCCACCCTTGACCGACATGCGCTGCGCGAGGTCGCCAAGTGCAATGACTTCCGGCACTTCAACGACACGCTGCACCTGCTCCTGAGGCCGCTCGAAACCACCACCCTGCTTTTGCAGCAGCGTGCTGCTCCGCCGCTTGGGTCGACGGGCGTCACCTTTCAGTGACAGCTCACGGCGGCGACCGCGACCACCTTCGAAATCGTCATCACCGCGACGCTTCTCCTTGGCCTTACCGCGACGCGGCCCACCACGCTCGACAGCACGCGCTGCAGCCTGAGCCCGGACTGCAGCCTCGACGGGATCTTCAGGAGTCTCTTCCTTACGCTTCTTCTTTGCCGTTTCGGCGGCGGCTTTCGCTTCGGCGGCCTTGCGCTCGACTTCTTCTTTGCGCCGCTCTTCTTCGGCGCGACGCTCCGCTTCTTCACGACGGGCCGCTTCCTCGGCCTCTTTGCGTGCCTGTTCCGTCTGCCGGATGCGCTCTGCTTCCAGCGCATAGTGAGATTGAATCTTCGGCCGACGTTTTGCCGCTGGCTTGGCCTCGGCTTCCGGCTCTGCCTGGGCTACAGGCTCCGCAGCCTCCGCCTCCGCTGCGTCATTGGCCGGCTCCACATCAGCCGCTGCCACAGCTTCAGTGCTCTGCGCCGCTTCGGCTTCTGCTGTATCAGCCTGACCGGCTGCCTGCTCTGCCGCCTTCGCCTCTTCGGCCAGACGGGCTTCCTCAGCTGCCTTGGCCTCCTGCTCTGCAACATCAGCCTCGGGCTTGGCGTCCCGCTTGACATAGGTTCGCTTCTTGCGAACTTCCACGGCGACAGTGCGCCCCTTGCCTTGGCCAGCTTTCAACGTGCTGACCGACTTGCGCTTGAGCGTAATCTTGCGCGGCGCCACTTCCTCGGCGCCACGTCCGGCCTTCAAGTGCGCCAGCAAGGTCTGTTTCTGCTCCTCGGAAACTGGGGCATCGCCATCCGAGTGCGACAGTCCGGCCTCATGCATCTGCTTGAGCAGATGCTCAACCGGTACGCCCACTGTCTCGGCGAGTTGTTTAACTGTTACCTCAGCCATGCCGTTCTCCGTTACCCGTTCCGGACACTGCTTCGATCAAGCCTCGTCTTCTTCAGAGGTCTCGAACCAGTGGGCGCGCGCGCTCATAATCAGTGTCGCGGCACGCGCTTCATCCAAATCTTCAGCGATATCAAGCAGGTCACCGACCGCCTGTTCTGCCAGATCTTCGCGGCTGACCACCCCATTGGCAGCCAGGCGTTTTGCAAGGTCGACGTCCATACCTTCCAGATCCAGCAGATCCTGCGCGGGTGCATCACCCTCCTCGCCACCACCTGCGATAGCCTTGGTCAGCAACGCATCCTTGGCGCGATTGCGCAGCTCTTGCACAATTTCTTCATCGAAACCTTCTATGGCCAGCATTTCTTCCTGCGGCACATATGCCACTTCTTCCAACGTGGTGAAGCCTTCTTCAACCAGTACAGTCGCAACGTCCTCATCAACGCTCAGAGACTCCATAAACTCTTCGATGTACTTGCCAGCCTCTTCCTCCTGCTTCGCAACCGCGTCTTCCTCGGTCATGATGTTCAGGGTCCAGCCGGTCAGCTCACTGGCCAGTCGTACATTCTGCCCACCACGTCCGATCGCCTGCGCGAGATTGTCCTCGGCCACGGCGATATCCATGGAGTGCGTATCTTCATCCATGACAATGGAGGCCACTTCCGCCGGCGCCATGGCATTGATGACGAGCTGTGCGGGATTGTCGTCCCAGAGCACGATGTCGATGCGCTCGCCGGACAACTCACCGGACACGGCCTGCACTCGCGAGCCACGCATACCGACACAGGCACCTACAGGATCAATGCGGCCATCGTTGGTTTTGACCGCAATCTTGGCGCGCGAACCCGGATCCCGGGCTGCGCCACGGATCTCGATAACCTCCTCAGACACCTCTGGCACTTCGATCTTGAACAGCTCAATCAACATGCGCGGATCGGTTCGGGTCAGAATCAACTGCGGGCCGCGGGCATCAGGGCGAACGTCGACGAGCAACGCCCGCATACGATCGTTGACCCGGAAGGTCTCGCGGGGAATCAGATGTTCGCGTGACAGCAGCGCCTCGGCATTGTTGCCCAGATCGACGATCACCGAATCTCGGGTGACCTTCTTCACGGTACCGCTGACCAACTCGCCAACACGCGGCAGAAACTGCTCAACCACCTGCGCCCGTTCCGCCTCGCGTACCTTCTGCACGATGACCTGTTTGGCCGTCTGCGCAGCAATCCGGCCAAACTCAACAGACTCAACCGGTTCTTCGTAGACACTGCCAATCTGCAGTGCCGGGTCTTTCTCCTGCGCTTCTTCCAGCGTCAGGTGTGCTGCCGGGATGAACTCTTCGACCTCGTCCGGATCGACCACAGTCCAGCGCCGGTAGCTCGAATACTCACCGGTTGCGCGGTCGATGGCGACGCGAAAGTCCGCATCCTCGTCGTACTTCTTCTTGGTTGCCATGGCCAGTGCGGCTTCAATCGCACCAAAGATCACATCCTTCGGCACACCTTTCTCGTGCGAAACCGAATCGACCACCAGCAGAATTTCTTTACTCATAACGCTCTACTCAAACGTTGGCACGATACGCGCCCGCTGTACGTTCTCCAGCGGCAACAAATATTCTTCATCCTCAATCCGCAGGACAACTTCGTTGTCCTCCAGCCCTACAAGCTGGCCGACGAATTTGCGTCGACCCTCGTACGGAAAATTCAATCGCACATCGAGGGTTTCGCCCAGATAACGCAGGTACTGATCCGGCCGGAACAACAGGCGATCAAATCCGGGTGACGAGACTTCCAGTCTGTAATTCGTCTTGATGGGGTCTTCCACATCGAGCAGACCACTGACCTGGCGACTCACGCGCTCACAGTCCTCTACCGAGACACCATCGGGTCGCTCAATGAAGATTCGCAGCAACGATCGCCGCCCCTGGGCTACATACTCGATTCCCCAGAGTTCACATCCGAGTGCATCGACCGTCGGTGCTATCAGTTCTTGCAGCTGCTGCTCTTTCCTGTTCACTCGCTCTCTTTCACTTCAGCGCCCGTGCGATACATTCGCCCCGGCTGCGCTGCTCTGGCTGCTTCGCAAAACGCGGGGGCCAGAAACAAAAAATGGGCTGACGCCCATCCCGAAAAGTGTGACGGATTCCGATGATCCCGCCACGCTATGGCTACCGCCTACGAAAAAGCCCCACGAGGGGGCTTCTCTGAAGTGGTAGCGGGGGCAGGATTTGAACCCACGACCTTCGGGTTATGAGCCCGACGAGCTACCAGACTGCTCCACCCCGCATCAACAGAGGGCGGATTATAGGGAGGCATTACAGGCGGGTCAACCTGTGCTTGCTCCGCGTCATCCGCGACTACACCTGCGGGCCTTTGCTGGCCAACGGCTGGTGCATGGCCCGCAGTGAGCAATTTGACCATCAGGAAGAAAGTTGGTGCCGAAGAGAGGACTCGAACCTCCACGGGCGTAAGCCCACTACCCCCTCAAGGTAGCGTGTCTACCAATTTCACCACTTCGGCAAGGGACGCATAGCTTAGACAAAACGGCTCCGATTACAAATCCGGGACATCCGGGAAGCCATCATTGCGGTCATCAGCTGGCACTTCGACGGGCTGCTCAATGGCTTGCGGCATACCAACATCGTCGATTCCGGCTGCACGCTCCTTGGCGATATAGGCCAGACCGAATGAGATGGCGAAGAAGCCGACGGCCAGGAAGGTGGTGGCCTTGACCAGAACCCCGCCCGGACCGCGACCACCAAACATGGTGCTGGCGGCACCCGAACCGAAGGCTGCGCCGACGTTGGCGCCCTGGCCCTGCTGCACAAGCACCAGCACGCCCAGCGTAATGGCGTTGAGCACCAGCAAAATCAGCAAGAAAGTTTCTACGGTATCCATGGCTTACTCCGCTTCAGCCGCCGCCGCGATAATGGCGGCAAACTGCGCTGCATCCAGTGAGGCGCCTCCAACCAGCGCCCCGTCAATGTCGGGCTGCGCAAACAGCCCGGCTGCACTATCCGCTTTGACGCTGCCACCATAGAGAAGCTGACAGCGACTGGCCAGGGCCGGTTCACGGTCGGCCAGCCAGGCCCGCAACGCCGCATGAACCTGCTGCGCATCGTCCGGCGAGGCCGTCCGGCCGGTGCCAATAGCCCAGACGGGCTCATAGGCAATGACGGCATCGTGCATGGCCGCCAATCCCACCACCTCAACCACTGCCGCCACCTGCGCCACAACCACATTCAGCGCTGCCGTGGTGCCTTGCTCCCGTTGCGCCTCGGTCTCTCCGACGCACAGCACGGGAATCAGCCCGGCGCGCTGCGCCGCCTGAAACTTCGCCGCCAGCAAGGCATCGTCTTCGCCGAAGTACTGACGCCGCTCTGAGTGTCCGACCAAAACATGGCTCGCGCCCAGATCCCGGACCATTTCGGCTGCGACTTCGCCGGTATAGGCGCCAGAAGCTTCGGTGTGCACATTCTGCGCGCCCGTCTGCCAAGTGTCGGGCTTCGCAGCCGCAACAACCTGAGCAAGATAGGGTGCCGGGGGCAGCAACAACACATCGACAGCCGACCAATGTGCGCTGTCCACCATCTCTTGCAGCCCTGTCAGGAGCCGCTGATTGGCAGCCTGGCTGCCAAACATCTTCCAGTTTCCGGCTACCAGTCTGCGCCGCAAAGCATCCCTCTGGCCTGCAGGCCCACGCAAAGGGCGGCCATCTTAAACAAGAGGCCGAGGCGACACAATCAGGCTTTGGCGAGTTCTGCAACCTGGGAGGCCAGCGACTCCGCTACCGACCGGATGCGCCCTTCGTCCTGACCTTCGACCATGACCCGCACCAGTGGCTCGGTTCCGGACGGCCGCAGCAGGATACGCCCGGCATCACCCAGACCCGCCTCGGCAAGCCTGACGGCCTCGCAGACCTGGCCATTTGACGCAATGGCGGCGGGCGCAGCCACCGGCACATTGATCATCACCTGCGGCATCCGCGTCATGCCCTGCCGCACCTCGGACAGCGGCCTGTCCGCATGGCTAAGCGCCACCAGCACCTGCAGCGCAGACACAATGCCGTCGCCGGTGCTGTTCAGATCCAGGCAGACGATGTGGCCGGAGGACTCACCGCCCAGCAGCCAGCCGCGCTCGCGCAGCGCTTCCAATACATGCCGATCACCAACTTGAGCCCGATGGAACTTAAGACCCAGACCCTCAACCGCCTGTTCAAGACCCAGGTTCGACATCAAGGTACCCACCACACCGCCGGTCATCAGGCCGGCGCGTTGCCGGTGGCGCGCGATCAGATACAACAGCTCATCGCCGTCCAGCACGCTGCCCTTCTCATCAACCATCACGACGCGGTCACCGTCTCCGTCGAACGCGATACCCAGGTCTGCACCACGCGCCACGACTTCCGCCTGCAATTGCTCCGGATGGGTCGAACCGCAGCGGTCATTGATGTTCAGGCCATTCGGCTCCGCCGCAATAACACTGACTTCCGCGCCCAGCTCGGAGAAGACGCCCGGCGCCACGTCATAGGTGGCGCCATTGGCACAATCGAGCACGACCTTCAGACCACTGATTCGGAAACCACGGTCCACCGACGCCTTGCAGAATTCGATATAGCGACCGCGGGCATCTTCGATGCGCTGCGCCTTGCCGATCTGTTCTGAACTGACACAGCGCAGCGGTTTGTTCAGCTCGGCCTCGATAGCCAGTTCCACCTCGTCCGGCAGCTTGTTGCCAGCACTGTCAAAGAACTTGATGCCGTTGTCGTAGTACGGATTGTGCGAAGCACTGATGACGATACCGGCATCGGCGCGCAGAGTGCGTGTCAGATAGGCCACTGCCGGCGTCGGCATAGGACCGAGCAGGCGAACGTCAACGCCCGCCGAGGCGAGCCCGGCCTCAAGCACAGACTCCAGCATATAGCCCGACACCCGGGTGTCCTTGCCAATCAGAATACGGCGCCGGCCGCCAGCGGCGAACACGCGACCTGCAGCCCAACCCAGATGCAGACAGAAGTCCGGCGTGATTGGCGGCGTGCCGACCCGGCCTCGTATGCCGTCGGTGCCAAAGTATTTCTTTTCAGTGCTCACTGCGCTGTCCCCTCAGCCATCGAAACGGGCCGGATCGCGCAATGCTGTGCACATCAGCAATGCGTCACGCGTCTCGGCCACATCATGCGTGCGCACAATAGCAGCGCCACGCGCCACCGCAAGCACAGCTGCGGCCAGACCGGCAGGCACGCGTTCCCCAACGTCCCGCCCCACAATACGCCCCAGCATGCTCTTGCGCGACATGCCGACGAGCAGCGGCACGTTCAGCGATTGCAGCTCCGCCAGTCGATCCAGCAACTGCAAATTGTGGGTCAGGGATTTGCCAAAGCCGAAGCCGGGGTCAACAAGCAGCCGGCTGCGATCGATACCGGCATCCAGGCAGGCCTGCACACGGCCTTGCAGAAATCTGCACACGTCGCTGACGACGTCTCGATAGCGGGGATCAACCTGCATGCTGTCCGGCTCACCCTGCATGTGCATCAGGCACAGGCCGGCATCGAGACTGGCTGACAGCGCCAGCATGCCTGGTGCCTGCAGCGCCCGTACGTCATTGATCAGCGTGGCGCCGGCCTCGACCGCAGCGCGCGCCACCTCCGGTTTGCTGGTGTCGACCGAGATGACGACGTCAAGTCGCGACAGTCGCTCGATAACCGGAACAACCCGCGCCAACTCTTCCGCAACACTGACGGGTGTCGCGCCCGGACGCGTCGATTCACCACCGACATCCAGTATGGCTGCGCCGTCTTCGACCATCCGTGCGGCCGCATCCGTCACCAGCGCCAGATCCCAGCGGCCCTGCTGCAGATATTTCGCGCCGTCCGAAAAAGAATCGGGCGTCATGTTGATGACGCCCATGATCTGAGGGGTATCGAGTGGCAGCCGGCGGGGGCCACAGTGCAGTGCCGGCACCCCGCTCATCGGCCGCAGTGGTTCAGCATCGACATGACTGCGCCTGTCAGTGCTCTTCGGCCGGGCCACCAATGCCCGGTGCAGGACCTTTACCTTTCTTGTCCTGCTCTCCGGATTGCTCCGAACCCAGGTTGCCTGAACCTGCATCGGGGTCCGGGTCTGACGGTGGACGCGGCTCAACACCAGCCATAATGTCCTGGAGCTGATCGCTGTTCAGCGTTTCGTACTCAATCAGCGCTTCCGCCATCGCTTCCAGCTTGTCACTGTTCTCTTCCAGGATGGTGCGCGCGCGCTCATAGCATTCATCGATGATCCGGCGCACTTCCTGATCGATCAACTTGGCTGTCTCTCCCGACATATGGCTGCCGCCACCGCGACTGCCCGCATTCATGCCGACGAAGACTTCACCGTCATCCTCGTCATACTTCAGCGGACCAAGCGCATCC
>SKXG01000365.1 GCA_007128525.1 Pseudomonadales bacterium
CTATGACGGCGAGTTCGTCAATGGCGAGCGCACCGGGCAGGGCAGTTATCGCTGGCAGACCGGCGAGATCTACGAAGGTGAGTTTCTGGCTGGCGTGCTGCATGGCCAGGGTCGTTTCCGCTGGCCGGACGGGCGTCGCTACGAGGGCCGCTTTGTCGATGGCCGCAAGAACGGGCAAGGGGAGTTCCACTGGCCGAACGGCAACCGCTATGTCGGCAGCTTTGTCGACGACAGCCGTCATGGGCTTGGCGTTTTCTATTGGCGCGACGGTACCGTCTATCGAGGTGAGTTTCGCGACAACCGAATGCATGGTTATGGGGTAAAGAACGCCAGTGACGGCACTTCGGAGTTTCAGCGCTGGGATGAGGGTGAGCTGGCGGCACGACAAGTGCTGGTGGCTGACGAGCGCTGTAAGGCGCAAATTGATGGCCAGAGCTGGATGTTCCGCAGTGACAGCTGCATCAATGGCCTGGCACATGGCGAAGGTGCCGCCGTCAGTCTCGATGGCAAGCGCTACATTGAGCATGCCCGGTTCGTGCTCGGCCGTCTGGTTGAAGGCGACATTACCTCGCTTGAACTCGATGGTTGACCGGCAGCGCACATGAGCCAGTTGCAGATTCCAGATTATTCCATTGAGCGAGAGATTGGCCGTGGCGGTATGGCCAGCGTTTATCTCGCGGTGCAGCGCAAGTTTGGCCGGCTGGTGGCCATCAAGGTGATGCAGGCCGGAGTTGGGCAGGGTGGTGACTTTGCCCAACGCTTTGTTCGTGAAGCGCGGATCGTCGCACAGCTGAATCACCCGGGCATCGTGCAGGTATACGACGCTGGCGTGACTGATGGGCGCTACTATCTGGTGATGGAGTATCTGCGCGGCGGCGACCTGAATCGTCGTCTCGAGCGGGGCTTGCACATGCAGGCCCTGGTTGCCGTTGTCAAAGACCTGGCCCGCGCGCTCGACTACGCGCACGCCAAGGGCTATGTGCACCTGGACATCAAACCGGAAAACATCCTGTTTCGCGAAGATGGATCGGCGGTGCTGTCCGATTTCGGTATCGCCCGCATCATGGCGCGGCAGGACAGTGAACGCATCAAGGTGCTGGGCACGCCGCAGTACATGAGCCCGGAGCAGGCCACTGGTCGACCGGTCGATGCCCGCTCCGACTTCTACAGCCTCGGTATCGTCTTCTATCAGATGCTGACCGGCGATGTGCCGTTCAAGGCCGATACGGAACGGACCGTGGGCGTCAAGCACCTGCAGGATCCGGTGCCCCGGCTGCCAGCGCATCTGGGACAGTTTCAGCCGGTCATCGATCGCCTGCTGGCCAAACAGCCGGATAACCGCTATCAGTCTGGCGCGGAACTGATCAAGGCGCTGGATCAGCTGCGGGTCTCTGGCCATGTGCCTAACTCGGTTGTGAAGACCCAGGTTGTGACCACGGCAGAGCTTCGCGCTATCAGCGACATCGGGCCGGCGAATGATCCGCGGGCGTTGCGGGCAGAGCCCAGGCATGAGCGACACGCCCTTCGGCGCCGGCGTCGCCGCCATATCGGTCTGGCCAGCGTCGTGGCGGTGCTGGTCATTGCCGCAGGCGCCGGACTCTGGTGGCATCCTGAACGCCCTGCGCTCGTTGAGAATTTCCTGTATGTGGCGGGCCTTGGTGACAGTCCGGAGCTGGAAGAGGCCTGGCGGGCGGCGCAGTCACTGCGCCGTGATCCCAATCAGTCGCTGGCTGCCGTGGTCGCCGCTTACCGGCGCGTTCTGAGTCTGGATCCATCGCACACACGGGCGGCCAGACATATCGAAAACCTGGCCGAGCAGCGTCAGGAAGTGGTGCGCGAGGCCATGGCAGCGGACGACCTGACCCTGGCCGAGCAGCGCCTTAACGAAGCTTTGGCGGTATTTCCGACGGATGAGAGTTTTGGTCAGTTGTTTGAACAGCTGACCGTGCACAAGCGCGCTGAGTCACTGGTCACGAGCACGCAGGCGCTGCTGAACAGCCGTGGAATGCGGGATCTGGCATCGGCGAATGCCGCCATTCAGGCCTACCAGGAAGTGTTGCGTCTGAATCCATCACACGAGGTGGCCCGTGCCGAACTTGATCGGCTCTCTCGTGAATACGTCAGGCTGGCGGATGCCGCACTGGATGACGGCGACATCACCTTTGCCATGAACTATCTGCAGGTGGCCACGCTGGCAAGTCCCGGCAGTGGCGCTGTCGGTTCCATGCGTGAACGGATCGGTCATGCCACGCAGCTGCAGGCGGAAATCGATTCGTTGATCCAGCGCGCTGGAGAGCTGCGTCGCAATGGCGAACTGGTGGAACCCGCCGGCAACAATGCCGCAGCGCTGTATCAGCGTGTGCTGGCAACAGATCCGGACAACAGAGCGGCCGACGAAGGCCTGCGTATGGTCAGTGAACAGACGTTCGATCTGGTGGCGCGTCTGCTGGACCAGGGTGAGCTGGCGCGCGCACAACGCCTCAGCCGACGAGCCAGCGACATCGGCCTGGCGGACGGCATGGAAGAGCGGATTGCGCAGTTGGTGACGACGGAAAGCTCGCGGCAGTCGGAAGTCAGCGAGCACCTGCAACGTGCGCGCGCGCTGCTCAGTGATGGCTTCGTCAGCCAGCCTGCATCGGACAACGCCGTCGCACGGCTGGCACAGGCGTTACGTCTTGAGCCTGCCAATATGGAAGCCCTGGCGCTGCAGCAGGAAGCGGCAGACCGGTTGGCACGCGCAGCGCGGGAAGCCCATGCAGCCGGCCTGGAA
>SKXG01000214.1 GCA_007128525.1 Pseudomonadales bacterium
CCGAGCGCTGCGTGAGGATGAGACTGGGCTGTTCTGATGGGTTACTCACGATTTTTTGAACCTGTTAGCACCGCAAATGGCGTCATGGATTCCGGCCCTCGCTCAGCTGCTCCCGGTAATCGATTTCGGCGTGCAGATCAGTGACGAGTTTGGGGTCTGCCCCTGCATTCGCCGCGGCTTGGAGTGAGCTGCGGGCATCCCGGAACTCACCGCTAGCAAGCTCCGCAAGCGAGCGATTAATCAGTCGCTGGCGAACCGATCGCAAATCTTCAGCGGGCAGCCTCGTTCTCGCCGCAACGGGGAGCGTCGAGCTGGATCGCTCTGCAACCGTGCGCGCTGAGTCGCGCTCAACAGGTGCCCGAGCAGTCGGTTCTACACGAGGCTCAGGGCGTGGCTCAGGAGGCGGCGAGACACGCGGCTCGGCCGTGGACTCAGGCGCCGACGGTGATTGGCTCACCTGCGCTGCCACCTGCTGCGGCGGCACGGTTTCAGTCGGCTGTGACGTGGCCAGTTCGAGAAGTCGCAGATGCAGCGGCGGCACCCGTATGGTCGTCAGCGCCACTTCACTGTCTCGTGCCGGGATTTCGGTGATGAGGTCAGCCGCTTGCACCGGGACAGTTTGCGATGCAGGAGAGACCTCAGCCGGTGCGGGCAGTTGGGCTATGGGGTCATCCCGGAGCACCTGGTACAGCAGCACCAGCGCCAGGGCAGCCACTGCAACCCAAACTGCCACTAAGAGACCGATGGGCTGCTGGCGACGAACCCGTATCCGCTGGGTGCGCCGCTTTTCAAAGCCTGGCATCGGAGCCGTGCGCAGGGCTGCGGCCTCGCGAGCACCGCGCAGACGCCGGGCTTCAACCGCTGCATCGGCGGGAGCGTCCAGGTGTGCTTCCGAGTCTGGCTCGCAGTCCGGCAGCACGATTTGCGTCGCCTTCGCCTTCGCCGTCGCCTTAGGCATCGGCACAAGGCGAAATCCGACGGTGTCGTCAGCTGCCAGCCGATTGGCAAAGTCTGTATCGATCTGCATAACGTTGTGCGGCAGCTGGACTTCAGCCCGGTGATGGCGTGTCAGATATTCGCGGCGGCTGCGCTTACCGCCAGCACACTCCAACTCAAAGTTGTCTGCCGCGCTGAGCACCACACTGCCATCGTAAGCAATGTCCAGCTCTACCTGGGCACAGGAAGGATCGAAGAAGCTCACGTCACCCGAATCAGTTTCACCAAGCAGCATGCCGGGCAGAATACGCACGACCATGTCGCCCTTACTGGCAATCAGAAACCACTCGCTGATACTCGGTGCTATCTCCCGTTGTTCCATCGTTCGCCCCTCTGCCCCTCTTGTGAGAGGACTACGCGCCTCCAGGACGCGCCAGAAAATCTCCCCACAGGCACGCGCCAGCACGAGCACGGGTGCTCATAGGCCTAAAGGGTATCGGCTTGCCCGAAGTAGATATGTACGTCACCGCACACAGCTTTTCGGATGGTGGGTTTGTTCAGGCTGCTTGAGACAGGGGTAGTGCGGGGGACACCGCGCTGACGGTCGACACTGAGGGCGTCTAGCTTGACGCCATAAACAACAGACGCCTAGCGCAAGGCGTCGGCAAAGCCATGATTGACATCTCGGTGGCCGGCTTCGTCAGCGCGCACGGCAACAATCACCTCCCGTAAGCGCGCTTCGGCAGGCAGCTGCCAGTAATCAATGGCAATTTTCGGCGCCGGCACGTTGTCGATCTTGCCACTGTCCACCGCGGCAAGGTATTCGGTGTAGCTGAACACCGCTTCTTCCTCCAGATAGCCGACAATACGATGCGCCGTACGCGAGGAACACAAGTACAGAATGAAAAACAGATTGTAGAAGACACCCTGCGCAGTAATGATCAATGCGCGCTCAAACCCGGTAGGTCGGGCAATGTTCACAAACGTCATCAAATGCATCCGCTCGTTCTCTGCTTCATCCAGCAGGGTGCGTATCCAGCCATCATCATCTTTCAGGCGGCGCAGTGAATGCAGATGCTGAATGGCGCCGCCCACCATGCCCGGCACTGCCGCCACCGTTTCCAGCACCACGGCTCGATGGCCATAGCGGCGGGCAAAAAACGCATCGGCAAAGAAGCGCATGAACTTTACCAGCCGCAATGCAAAGCGATCGGAAAATCCCTCGGGCTGGTGGTGGCGCTGCAATGACAGGTCTTCTTCGCTCATGGTCACTCCCGGCGCTGCGGCGCTCAGCCATACGGGCAGGATACCTACCGAACGGTGGTTCGCGATATAGTCGCCCACACCATCACCGCCTATGCACCCAGTATCGAATGGACAGCTACCAGGATGCAGCATGAGCGCCTATATCATCGTAGATGACGTGGACCAACACTGCGAAAGGGCCAGGGCCGCCGGTGCCCAGATTTTCGAGGAACCGCCACCCCCGTATGTCTATAGGCGTGTCGCGGCACTCTGAGCGCGCTACACTGTCCGCACAGATCGGCGGGGAGCAAGCCAATGCACGAGCTTGCAGGGTCCGACAGAGAACAAGCGCGCCTGGAAGCGCTTCGGTCTTACAGGGTGTAGACACACCACCCGAGGAAGCCTTTGACGACCTGACGGCGCCGGTTTGCGCCATCGTACGGCGAAGGCAACCACCGGCGTTGTGTTTGTCGGTAAATATTGACGCCTACCGACAAAACACAACATTATGCCGGCATGGAAACGTCGCACCAGACCATTCTGGATCTCGCCGCCCAGCGCGGTCTGATACGCCCGCGGTCTCAAGGC
>SKXG01000274.1 GCA_007128525.1 Pseudomonadales bacterium
ATACCCCGGCTTCCGCTTTCAGGTGGTCGATGCGCTGCTGACCAATTTTCATTTGCCCGAGTCGACCCTGCTGATGCTGGTGTCGGCCTTCGCCGGGCGCGAGCGGGTACTGTCTGCGTACCAGGCTGCCGTCGACGGTGGCTACCGCTTCTTCAGCTATGGCGATGCCATGTTCATCACCGGGCGGGAGCCAGCCGATGCGCTATGAGCAACTGGCCACGGACGGCGCTGCGCGTCGCGGCCGCGTTCATACGCTGCATGGCAGTTTCGAGACCCCGGCCTTCATGCCCGTTGGTACCTACGGCACAGTCAAGGCCCTGACACCGGTTCAGCTGACCGATCTCGGCGCCGAAATCGTGCTGGCCAATACCTTCCATATGATGTTGCGCCCCGGTGATGCGGTCGTCCGCGACCTGGGTGGCCTGCATGGCTTTATGCAGTGGCCTGGCCCCATCCTGACCGACTCTGGCGGCTTTCAGGTCTACAGCCTGGGCGACCTGCGCCGCATCGATGAGGATGGCGTAACCTTCAAGAGCCCGATCAACGGTGACAAAGTGTTCCTGTCGCCGGAGATCTCCATGGCGGTGCAGCGCAACCTGGGCGCGGATATCGTCATGCAGTTCGACGAGTGCACCCCCTATCCGGCCACTGAGGCCGAGGCCCGCGACTCCATGGCGCTGTCCCTGCGCTGGGCGCTGCGCAGCAAAACAGCCCATGGCGACAGCCCGTCCGCCTTGTTCGGCATTGTGCAGGGCGGCATGTACGACGACCTGCGCCTGGAATCCCTGGCCGGCCTGCGCGAGATCGGGTTCGACGGCTACGCCATCGGCGGGCTCAGCGTCGGTGAGCCCAAGGATGAGATGCGCCAGGTGCTGGAAGGCCTGCTGCCGCACATGCCGGCTGAACGGCCCCGCTACCTGATGGGTGTCGGTACGCCGGCCGATCTGGTAGAGGCCGTGCAGCGCGGTGTCGACATGTTCGATTGTGTGATGCCGACCCGTAACGCCCGCAACGGCTATCTGTTTACGTCGCGCGGCGTGCTCAAGATCCGCAACGCCCGCCACCGGACCAGCGATGCGCCTATTGATCCGAGCTGTGACTGCTATACCTGCGGGCACTTCTCCCGGGCCTACCTGCATCATCTGGACCGCTGCGGCGAAATGCTTGGCGGCACTCTGATGAGCATCCACAATCTGCACTATTACCAGAGCCTGATGCGCCGTTTGCGCGACGCCATTGAAGGCGGTACATTGGGCGCCCTCAGCAAGACCCTCCAGACTGATTGGAACTCCAAAGATGAATTGGTTTGATACTGCGTCTTATGCACAAGACGCCGCCCCCCGTGGCGGTCTGGGTATGATCGACCTGATGCTGTTGGCCGGCTTTGTGCTGATCTTTTACTTCCTGTTGTGGCGGCCGCAGAGCAAACGCCGAAAGGAACACCAGGCGCTGATGGGCAGTCTGAGCAAGGGCGATGAAGTGATAACCGCAGGTGGCCTGGTCGGTCAGATCACCAAGGTCGAGGAAGATTTTATCAAGCTGCAGATCGCGCCGAACATGGAAATCCGTGTACAGAAAAGCGCAGTAGGGTCGACGCTGCCGAAAGGCACGCTGAAGACTCTGGACAGCAACAAGTAACGCCGGAGGCCCGCTGATGGCGCAATCTCACCAGCCGGCACATTGCCTATGAGCACTTTGACCGAGCGCCTGTTGGGCATCTCTACTGGGCCGGCGCGGCAGGTAAATACCTTTTCGCTGCCCACGTATCTGCTGATTCTGGCCGTCGTTGCCATCGGCGTTATCTATGCGTTGCCGAACCTGTACCAGCCGGACTATGCCATCCAGATTCGCAGTGAAGCCGCTGACGAGGCGGTGGATGTCGAAGCTGTTGATGTGGCGGTGGCGGCGCTGGAAGAAGCCGGGATTGAAGTCATCGGGCGCGACATCAGTCAGCGCCATGCGCTCATTCGGGTGAGCAGTTCGCAGGGTCAGCTTTCCGGTCGCGATGTGGTGATGGCGCGGCTGAGCGCGCTTGCCGAGGAGCGCGCAGACGACTCCCGCTATGTCGTGGCGCTGAACATGGCGCCGACGACGCCGCGCTGGCTGCAGAATCTTGGTGCCCGGCCCCTGTCCCTGGGGCTGGACCTGTCCGGTGGTGTGCACTTCATGCTGGAAGTCGACATGCCGCGAGCCATTAATGACCGTATGACGGCCGCCGAGCAGACCATCCGCAGCATGCTGCGCGACGCACGTCTGCGCTATGTGCCGGGCGAAGACTGGGTGGACGGCACGCGCATCAACGTTGCCTTCTATGACAGCGATGTCCGCGATCAGGCACGGTCGCTGATTGCTGATGCCTTTCCCGAGTTCAACATCGTGCCCCGGGATGTCTCCGGGCGGCCCGGCCTGTGGCTGACGATGGATGAAGATGCCGTGCGTGAGATTGAGGATCACGCCATTGATCAGAACCTGGTCAGCCTGCGCAACCGGGTTAATGAGCTGGGTGTGTCCGAGCCATTGGTGCAACGGGCTGGCCGGGCACGAATTGTGGTGGACCTGCCGGGCGTGCAGGACAGCGCCGACGCCAAGCGAATTCTGGACCGCTTTGCGACTTTGGATTTTCGTCTGGTGGCGCCGCCCGACACCTCGCCGGCAGACATAGAGACCTTCACCTATGAAGGCCGCGACGTGCGTCTGTTCCGGGAAAGCATCGTGACCGGTGAGCGCGTCACCAATGCACAGCAGGACTACG
>SKXG01000010.1 GCA_007128525.1 Pseudomonadales bacterium
ACAGACCGAGGCTGGCCGTTACAAGCAGGGCCTGGCCCTGGCGGTTGAGCGGCCTTTCGGCGATCGCTGTGCGGATCCGTTCTGCCAGATTACCGGCGGCATCAGCGCTAGTATCCGGCAGCAGCACTGCAATCTCTTCTCCGCCAAAACGTGCCACGATATCGGCCTCGCGGCAGCATTGCCGGATGGTGTCTGCAACATGCCGCAGCACCTCATCGCCCACCTGATGGCCCCAGGTGTCGTTAAACTGCTTGAAGTGGTCGATGTCTATCAGCAGCAGAGACAGTGGGCGGCTCGCCCGGCCTGCTGTCGCCACTTCCATGTGCAGGGCACTCTGAAAGTATCCGCGGTTGAACAGGCCGGTAAGACTGTCTACGGCAGCCTTCTTGGACAGCTCCAGTCGTCCGGCAGCCGCGATTGAAATGATCTCCAGCATCTCGAAGTGATTTTCGGTAAACCCATGACTGGTGCGGCTGTTTTCCAGGTACAGCATGCCGAGCAGTTCCGGGTTGTCCTGGTCGCCGGCCTGAATTGGCAGGCACAGCATCGAACGGGCCTGATGTGCTTTTACATAGGGGTCGGAATGCAAAGCCGGTAATATCGACTGTTCCTGCTGCGCATCATCGATGACAACTGCTGTACCGGTGCGCGCCACGTAATTGAGAATGGTACTGGGCACATCGGAGCCGCGCAGGACCGGCAGGGACTGCAGGATGCGTGGTGCATCGGAATCCAGGCTGGCCTCTGCTTCAATACAGTAGCGGCCGTCATCTGTTCTGAGCACCAGCAAACCTTTCTGTGCACCGGCGAACTCCATCGCGGTGCTGATGATCTGGCTGATCATGCGGCTGTGTACCTGTTCCTGCGCGATGGCCTTCAAGGCTTTCATCAGGGTTTGCAGGTCGACTTGTACCAGCAGCTGGTCGTGGGTTCTTGTTGATGTTGTGGTCAGGGTGCTGCTTATGGACTGTCCGCCGGCGGCCGGCAACAGGCGGGCAAATTCCTTCTCCAGCTGCCGGACCTTGGCCACGGCGCCCCAACGCCGGTAGGCAAGCAGTGCCTTACGCAGGTAGGCTTCACCGATTGTATGACGCTCAGCCGACAGGTTCATGCGTGCAGCAAGTTCATGGGCCAGTGCCGCCTCGCCATGGGCGTTCTGACGCTGAGCAGCCTTGATGGACAGGTCGTAAGCGCGCTGCGCATCATCAACCCGCCCCGTAACCCGGTACATTTCTGCTTCGATCAATGCACAAGGTGCAGTGAACAGGTCAGGGTTCGATCGCTGCCAACGCCGTAGTTCCTTTAACGAGCGACCTGCCTGTGCGATCAGTTTATCCCGAACCTTGCCTGACTGACGTTCATAGACATCGAGCCGGATCAGGGCATCGGTAACATGCTGATTGATGCCGTCGAACATACCTCGAAGCAAAGGCAGATGCGGGCGAATCTCGTTGGCCCACAGCAGTGCCTCATCAGACTGTCGAAACAGGAGCAACAAATAGGATTGGTGACTGGCCGCGACCATGGCCAAGCGCCCGCCGCCGGGCCCTCCTCTCATATGCTCAGGCAGGCGGGAATTGATGTCGTAGCTGTCGCCACTCAAGCGCACGGGGTCCACAGCACTGTCAGTCAGGCAGAGGCAGAATTGATGCAGGATCCTGATGAGCTCATGGGATTCATGCTGGCTGATTTCGCGCATGGCCTCGCCCCAGTCGTCAAGCAGTTCGACTGCTGCGGGTAGCGGCATACCGGATCTGACGTTGAACAACGCATGATTGGTCGCCGCCTCGGATGCACTCTCGAAGTCGCCATCCTCGACAAAGCGCTCGTAGCAGTGCTGGAGCCTGGGAAGCATGATGTCAATGGTGTCGAACCAGGGTCGGACATAGGTGGTATCAATAAATTCAACCCGAGCCTGAACACTGGTTTCCGGATGCCGTTTCGCCAGCTCAAGCGCTACCTCAATGAGCTTGGGCGCCTCACTGGCGTGACCAAAACGGCACATCATGGTGGCAAACCCGGCAAAGGATGGTGCTGTGCGCTCGGAAATGCCATCGCGAATGGCGCCGTCCACACCTTTTGCGATCATCAAGCTCAGCAACATGGGGTCGGCCAGCGTAGCCGCCGTCGCCAGTCGTTCACCGATCCGGAAAGCGGCATTGGACTCAAAACTGTCTGTTTCAGGCAGAGCCTTGAGCTTCGAGGTGCCCATTCGGCGCAGCTTCCATCGCGTTCGCCAGTAGCTGATCAACAGATGATGCATCTTGATTGAATCAGGATACTGCACATCGAATTGGTTCAGCAGTGGCTTGCCAACAGCGATTGCTTCGGCATGCCGGTTCTGTGCCACCAGTGAGCCAATCAGCACGACGTAGAGATCAACGGTGTCTTCTGGTGCAACTGCTCTTTCCAGTGCGGTGTTGACCAGTTTGTCGGCCAGCGCAAAATCACCTGTCAGGTAGGCGGCATCACCGGCGGCTGCGTGCATCTGCAGCAACAATTTGTTGTCGGCCTGCCAGTCGAGCACATCAGAGGCTTCCAGGGCAGCCTGCAGGTACTGGTGCGCACTCTGGTAGGCTGCCGCGGCCCGGGCCTGGCGGCCAGCCTCGAGGTTTACCGTGCACAGCAGGCGCCGTTCTGCAGCGTCACTGATCAGGTCATTGGCACGGTTAAGGTGATCGGCGATGGCGAAGGCATAGGTGGGCGGACTGCTCGCAGTGCGCGACTGCTGCAGCAGTCTGCCGATTCGCAGATGAGCCTTTGCCCGGCTCTCGGCACTGAGAAGCTGGTACGCAGCCTGCTGGATGCGGTCGTGGGCAAATGCCAGTGGCAGGTTCAGCTCCGATGGGTCGCTGTGCTCAATCTGCGACAATTCATAAGCATCGCCGAGCGGCGCCACCAGGCCTTCATTCAGTGCCTGCTGCAAGCCTATAGCAACGGCACGTGGTGCTTGCTCCGAAACCAGTATCAAGGTGCCGAGCTGGAATCTGTTGCCGATACAGGCGCCGGTTTCGAGCAGCTGTCTTGTAGCCGGTGACAGCTGTCGTAACTTGGCCTGCATCAAGTCGACAACATTGTCGGAGATCCGCGCACCCTGAATTTGCGCCATGTCATAGCGCCAGATACGGCTGTTCACGTCGAAGCGCAGCAGGCCTTCTTCGTACAGGTGGCGAAGAAACTCCTCGGTGAAAAATGGATTGCCGGCTGCCTTGGCGTAAATCAGTTCGGAGAGCTCGGCAACCTGTTCCATGCTGGCACTGAGCGCATCGGCTACCATGGCCTGCACATCTTTAGGTCTCAACGGTGTCAACTGGATGCTGCCAACGACCGCACCCATGTCCCGGATTCTGTTCAGTGCTGCCGGCATTGGATGGCCGGCGTTCACTTCGTTGTCACGATAAGCGCCGATGACCAGAAGGTGATGGCTGTGCCTTGGGTCCAACAGGTTCTCGAGCAGGGTCAGTGTGGCGGTGTCAGCCCACTGCAGGTCATCGACAAAGAGTACCAATGGGTGCTCTGCCCTGGCGAACAGCCGAACGAAGCCCGTCAGCACGCGGCGGAAGTGATGTTGGTGATCGGTGTCGCCACGGCTCGTGCTGACAGTGTCAGGGAGATCCGGCAGTAGCATCCGCAATTGTGGCAACATGGTGGCCAGCAAGGGTGCATTCTTACCAAGCTGCGCGCTGACCCGATCACGCCACTTTGCCAGCTGTTCGTCAGGCTCGGACAGTATCTGGCGGAGCAGGGCCTGGAGTGCGTGCGCCAGGGCGCTATAGGGCATATTGCGCTTGAGCTGGTCGAATTTACCACTGATGAAGTAGCTGCGCTGGGCTGTGATCGGCCGGTACAGCTCTTTGACCAGCGAAGTCTTGCCGATACCGGAATATCCGGAAACCAGCATCAGTTCACTGGTGCCCTGGCTGACGCGCTCAAAGCTGCCAATCAACTGTTGTGACTGTGCTTCACGGCCGTAGAGCCGCTGCTGCAGTCGCAGGCGGTCCTGAATGTCGCGCTCTGCCAGTGGGAAGGTTTCAATAGCGCCCCTGTCCTGCCATTGTTCCTGGCAACGTTGCAAGTCATGCAGCAGCCCCGCTGCGCTTTGATAGCGTTCACCGGCACTCTTGTTGAGCAGTTTCAGCAGTATTCGAGATATCTGTTTCGGGACCTCGGGGTCGCGAACGTGGGGCGGAATCGGATCATGTGCGATGTGACAGTGCAGCCAGCCGATAGGCTCGTCCGCATCGAACATGCGTTCCCCGGTGAACAGTTCGTAGAAGGTCGCGCCGAACGAATAGAAATCGGTCCGATAATCCAGCGGTCTGTTGATCCGACCGGTCTGCTCCGGGGACAGATAGGGCAGGCTGCCATCCAGTTTGGGCTGGCGCACCATGTCTGCCTGCTCGCGCGTCAGCTGGGTCGAGATGCCGAAGTCAATGATCTTGGTCACCCCGGTATCGGGGTTGTGGACGATGTTCGCCGGGCTGATGTCCTTGTGGATGATGCCGGCCTGGTGAATCTCCTGCAGGCCTAGGGCCACCTGTATGGCGATATCCAGCAAACCGCCTGTATCCAGCTGTTGCTGCGCCAGGAGTTGGTCCAGTGACTTGCCGCCGAAATCCTCCAGGACCAGCACGAGCTGATCATCGAGGCGGGTCAGGCCATAGCAGCGAATGACATGGTCGGTCTGTAAGGTGCGGGTAAGCTGATATTCATGTTCAACTGAGGCCCCGCTGCGTGGCACCTCGGCGACGTCCGGTCGGGACTTCAGAATTACCGGCCGATCGCTATGCAGGTCACGCGCACGATAGACGATCGTGCCTGACTCGCGCAGGACATCTGTGAGCTCAAAGCCCGAAGGTGCAGCCTCAGCGGTGCCTGCGCTTCCGGCAAACTGGTGAATGGTAGACGGCATCGGCCCCGGCTTGGTGGCGATAACTGATTCTAGTGTAGTCTTTGCGTGATCATTGTCGCTATTTGCCGCATCGGATATGGAGCAGCTTATCTCAATCCGGGCGCAAATTGCTCGAAATGTGACACCGGTCACGGTGTGGAATGTATGATGGTTCGCGCTCTAAGCAAAAGGAGATTTGGATGAGTCAGTTCGACCGGCTGATGCGACAGATCAGCGAAGAAGGAAAGGGGTCGCCACCGCAGCTGCCATCGGCCATGACTTTGGTCTGGATCGTACTCGGTTTGCTGATCGTCTGGGGTGCGTTGACCAGTTTCTATACGGTTCAGCCTGAGCAGCGGGCGGTCGTCAAGCGTCTGGGCGCTGTCATCTCGATCTCGGACCCGGGCCTGCACTTTCGTGTGCCTTTCGGCATCGATCAGGTCCAGCGCGTGGCCACCGAGCGGGTGCTGAAGCAGGAGTTTGGCTTCCGCACCGAAGGAGAGCGTGGTGGCCGTACCACTTACAGCGACAAGCCTTTTGAGGATGAATCGCTGATGCTGACCGGTGACCTGAACATCATCGATCTGGAGTGGGTGGTGCAGTACCGGATCAATGATCCGATCAAATTCCTGTACAACATGCGCGAGCCTACCAGCACGATGCGCGATATCTCGGAATCCGTGATGCGGCGAGTGGTCGGCAACCGGCTAGGCTCAGAGGTGCTGACCATTGCCCGGGTCGATATTCAGCAGGAAGCCCGAGATGAGATTCAGGCCATTCTGGATCTGTACGATGCCGGCATGCATGTGATTACTGTTGAGCTGCAGGATGTTGTGCCACCCATCGCTGTGCAGCCGGCATTCAACGAGGTCAATGAAGCACGGCAGGAACGCGAACGGATGATCAACGAGGCGCAGTTGCAGGCCAATCAACAGATTCCGCGCGCCAGCGGCGAAGCCCTGCGCATGATCGCAGAAGCCGAAGGTTACGCCACCGAGCGCGTGAACCGGGCCCGCGGCGAGACGGTCCGGTTCAGCGCCGTACTGGAGGAGTACCAGCGGGCGCCTGAGGTGACGCGCTCCCGGTTGTACCTGGAAACCTTGAACGAAGTGATTCCACGCATCGGCAAGGTCCTTGTGGTTCAGGACAATCAAGTCGGCCCGCTGCCCCTGCTCAATGTTGATCAGCGTCCGGAGGTGAGCCGATGAAAACCATGACAGCCATACTGGTCGGGCTCGTTCTGTTGATACTGATCAGCACATCTCTTTTTATACTGGATGAAGCCGACCAGGCCATCATCGTGCAGTTTGGTGAGCCCCTTGGTGACGTCATCAGCGAGCCAGGGCTGCATGTGAAACTGCCATGGCAGGATGTGCGCCGCTTTGACAAGCGCCTGCTGAATTGGGATGGCGACGTCACGCAGATTCCCACGCTGGGTCGGGAATTTATCCTGGTCGACACCACGGCACGCTGGCGGATTGCGGATCCGCTGCAGTTTTTGCGAAGTGTGCGGGATGAGCGTGGTGCCCGGAGCCGGCTCGATGACATTATCGATTCGGTGGTCCGCGACATGGTGTCTTCCACCGAGCTGGAAGAGATCGTGCGCTCACAGGATTGGGAGGTTGACCTGGATGAGGTCGACGACCCGACTTTGATTGAGCGGGAAGATGTCGATCTCAGACAGCGGCCGACGCTGGGCCGCGAGCTGCTCGAGGAAGAAATACTGGAGCGGGCGCAGCGCCTGATGCCGGAGTTGGGCATTGACCTGCAGGATGTGCGTATCAAGCGTGTCAATTACATCGACTCGGTTCGCCGCCAGGTTGAGCAGCGCATGATTGCCGAGCGGCAGTCCATTGCCGAACGGTTCCGTTCTGAAGGCCGCGGCCGCAGTCAGGAGATACTGGGTGAGATGGAGCGTGAGCTGCGCACTATTCGCTCTGAGGCAGGCCGGCAGGCGGAAGAGATTCGTGGCCGGGCTGACGCTGAAGCAACCAGTATCTATGGCGAGGCCTTTGGCGCCGACCCTGAGTTCTATACGTTCTTCCGTACGCTCGAGAGCTACCAGGCATTAGGTGAAAACGCCACCATCATGCTTGGCGCCGGATCCGAGTATTTCCGCTATCTGGAGAGCACAGAGCGCCGCGATCGGTGACGATGCCGCGCTGCGCCATCCAGGGCGCGACTCTAGCAGGCCGTTTTTCAACGGCCTGCTAAGTCACGATCCAGCGCACGGTGTAAGCGGCAGCTGCCAGCGTCAGCACGGCGCGTATCAGGTAGTTTGGCGTGGCCGGACCGACAAAAGGTTTGCGCCCGGTGATCATCGCTTTGGCCAACGGCTCCTTTAAAAACAGGTGATAGCAGGCAATGGCCAGGATGTGAATGCCGGCCAGCACAAAGATGAGCCAGAACGCCCGCACATGGATCCAGGTGGCATTGCGAACCAGCTCGTCGCTGGCGCCTCGCACCAATGGTCCACGGCTGATGATCATGTCGCTGCTGTACAGACCGGTGCCGGCCTGTACAGCGACCACGCACCACAGTCCAATCGCCATCAGGGCGCCCGGCGGTGTGTGCGGGTTGCGCACCAGGATGTGAGAGCCTGGTTTGCGGATGTCACGGAAGTAGCGCCAGAGCGCCATGGGCGTCGTGCCGTAGCGCCACCAGCGGGTGTGTATGCCGCCCCACAAGCCCCACAGCACGCGGAATCCCAGTAACCCCAGTACGGTATAGCCCGCCTGCTTGTGTAAATCGAACAGCGTGATGTCGCCGGTCAGCCCGGTGTACAGGGATACCGCGAGGGCAGCAATCAAGGCCCAGTGCCACAGTCGCAGTGGCAGGTCCCAGACCCGGACCTCCGTTGCACGCGACTCGGGAGAGTCGTCAGGCTTATTGGAGCCGTCACCGTTCTCGCTACTCACGCCAGGGCCTCCCTTGCTCATATTGGCTCAGTCGCATCTGAAACTCTTCGCGTAGCTCGTCATCCTCGGACAACTTGCCCAGTGCACGGCGCTGAACTTGCTGCGCTTGCTCAAAGTCACCGGCAGCTGCATACGCAGCGGCCAGCGTATCCAGGTAGCCGGGGCTGGGGTTTGCCTGCACTGCGGCCAGGGCGGCAGCCAAGGCTTCTTCCGGATTGCGCAGGCTTGCATCTGTGGTGGTTGCCAGCACCCAGGCCAGGTTGTTCTGTGCTCTCAATTCACCTTGTCGCGCGGCAGCGCGGTACCAGTTTACGGCTTCGCGGATGGCATCTGGTTCACCGTTGGGCGCGCGCCCCAGAGCAAGATCGGCCAGTCGCAGCTGACTTCCCAGATGCCCGGCACGGGCGGCGCGCTCCAGAAAGGCGTGGCTCAAGTCCGGGTCAGCCAGGTCGTCAGGGCCTTCGGAATAGACGAAGGCACATTGCACTTTTGCCGGTACATGGCCGGCGTTGGCGGCCTCGGTGCAGAGTTCGGCGGCGCGCCGAAAAAGCGTCTCGGGTGCGTCGTGCAGCAGTGGTGTGATTTTGTCGGTCTGCGCCTCATCCATCATGTCCGGAACGCCTGCCACGGCAAGATGGATAGCCGCCAATGTGGTCTGCGCCTGAGGATCGCCGCGCGTGGCGGCTTCCTCGAACAGCGCGATGGCCTGCGTCGCGTCAGCGTCCGGCAGCTCACCGTTCAAGTGCATGTGTGCCAGGCCCGACAGCGCCGGAATACGGTCGCCGAGATTGATGGCCCGCTCATACAGCTGGCGGGCCTGTTGTGGATCCGGATCGGCGGTATGCCGGGCACGATAGCTGGTTGCCAGCAGCGCCCAGGCCGTGTTCTGTCCGGCCTTGCCGGCCTGCTCCAGCCAGTATCGGGCGCGGTTCAGGTTGGCGGGCTGATCAGGTGTGGTCTGGCGCAGCAGTGCGGCGCCGGCAAAGAGCTTGGCTGGCGCGTGTCCGCTGCGGGCCGCTCTAAGCGCGAGATCCAGCGCCTGTGCCTCGTCCTGTTGCAGGCCCAGGCCGCGGGCATGCGCCTGGGCCAGGGCAAGCAGGCTACCCTGATGCGCAGGGTCGTACTGCAGCGCGCGTTGATAGTCCACGGCTGCAGACCGATAGTGGCCGCGCACACCGAAGCTGTAGCCGCGATAGTAGTAGGCGTTCGCGCGCTGCCGGGCACTGAGGCCGGGATTGATCACCAGTGCATCCAGATACTGTTCGGCCAGTTGATAACGGCCGTCGATCACCAGCGCGCGAGCGCGCTCAAGCTCAGGTAATGGCGGGCGTGTCAGTGCCTGCGCAAGGCCAGGCAGGAGCAACAGCAGGCAGCTGAATAGAGCGGCGAAGTGTCGGTGTCTGGGCGCTGGTGTTGTCGTCATCGTTAAAGTGTCGCATAAGATGCGCCTGACGCCGACTGGTCGGGCCAGGTGATAGGAAGGGGTGGTAAGCGCCTTGCAGACGTCTGATACAACAAGCCCCTCTGCACTGGCGTGGCGCTGGTACCTGGTCACCTTCTGTCGCAATCTGGTGCTGATTTACCCCGTTTACGCGCTGATGATCAGCGCCGCCGGCGTTGGCGCCTGGGGTCTCGCCTGGCTGTTCGTGATCTGGTCTCTGGCCGCCGTAACATTCCAGGTGCCGGCCGGTGTCATTGCCGATCGATTCAACCGGCGCCACATCCTGATTGGTGCCTCGCTGATCAAATCCAGCGGGTTTCTGGTGTGGTGGCTCTGGCCGGACTATGCGGGCTTCGCGCTGGGGTTCGTGCTTTGGGGCGCTGGCAGCGCCTTCTGGTCCGGCACAGCCGAGGCCTGGCTGTATGAGGTGCTGCAGAACCGCGGCCAGGTTGTCACCTATGCCCGGGTCTATGGTCGCGGGAGAGCTGCTGACAATCTCGGTGTGGTTCTGGCGCTGGCGGCGGGTGGTGCAGCAGCTGAGTGGGGCTTTGCGGTGCCACTGCTGGCCAGCATTGTCTCCAGTGCACTGATTGCCTTGCTGATTTGGGTGCTGCTCCCAGACAGCGGGCGTACGGGCACCGTACAGGCGTTGTCGGAATCTCAGGCGCCAGACGATGGCGTTGATGCGCCGCCTCTGCACCAGGCCCTCCATGAGTTTCGGGTTGATGCTGGTGTCCGTTACCTGGCCAGTGGCCTGATATTGGCAACTGTAGGATACGGCGTTTATGAGGAATACGTCCCGCTGGTGCTTGAGGCCTACGGTTTTCGTGTCGGATTAATCGGGCTGTTGGTGGCTCTGTGCTATCTGGCACGGAGCTTCGGTATGCTCGTTGCGCCCCATGTGGGAATTCCCGGCCCGCTGACGAGTCTGGCTGTGTCCGGCATCTTGTTGCTGTTGGCGGCACTGGCGCCTGCCTGGTGGTATGTAGTCGGGCTTGGCCTGTTCTTTGTGCTGACAGCGATGGCTGAGCTGCGCTTCATGGACGCGCTGCAGCGGCAAATGAGCGGCAAGGCACGCGCCACTGTGGTGTCGTTGGCAGCTGTGGGCATGGAGCTTGGCGCCGTGCTGCTGTATCTGTTTATCGGCGGGCTGGCCGCAGCATTGGGCTGGCACCAGGCCAGCGTTGCAACTGCCTTGCTGCTCCTGATATTGGTGGCACCGCTAGTGTGGCTGCGCAGGGCCTAGGGTACCTCTGAACAACTCCTTGTGTCCTCTGCGTGGACTGAAGCGTACAGATGCAAGGCGCGTCGCGCAGGG
>SKXG01000236.1 GCA_007128525.1 Pseudomonadales bacterium
CCATCCGGATCGGCTGATCCCCTTCTATCGCGGCAGCCCACACGATGGCATGGCAGATTTGCGGTTGTTCGAGCAGACGGTGCGCGAGCAGGGCTTTCGTGGCCTGGTGGTGTCCGGTTTTCGTGACAATCTGCCGAGCAATGACCAGAAGTACTATCCGTACTACGCCAAGTGCGTGGAGCTGAACGTGCCGGCCCGCATCACAACCTCGCTGCACCTGTACACGGATCGGCCTATGGACCTGTGCCGGCCGTCGTACATCGACGAGGTGGCCTGTGACTTTCCCGAGCTGAAGATCGTTGCCGGACTTGGCGGCTGGCCGTGGATTCCTGAGCTGATCGCGGTGGCGCGGCGGCATCGCAATGTCTATATCGATTTGTCCTGCGTGCGACCGAAGAACCTTGCCGGTCCGACCAGCGGCTATGCCGAATTGATCGAGCAGCTCAACCGCGGTCTGCAGGATCAGTTTGTGTTTGCCAGCGGCTGGGGCACACAGGGCATACCGTTGGCACAGGTGATCGCGGAGACTGAGGATCTGGCACGTAACGATGCTGTGCGGCGCAAGTGGATGCATGACAACGCGCAAAGACTGCTGGCCGGATGAGGTGACTGCACACTGTTGCCTGTCACCTGGTTTGCTAGCTGCAGCTACTGCGCAGAGGCACCCTAGCTTTGCGCCTGTCGGCGCTCGGCGGGAGTCGAAACCGTGATCGCAATCCTTCTTAATCGCACGTTTCGTCACTTGTTCGCGGCGCAAGTTCTGTCCCTGCTGGGGTCGGGACTTACCACGGTCGCGCTGGGTCTGCTGGCCTATGATCTGGCAGGTGCCGATGCCGGAGTCGTGCTCGGCACAGCGCTGGCCATAAAGATGATTGCTTATGTGGGCATCTCACCCATAGCCGGAGCCGTCGCTGCGCAGTTTCCGCGCCGCTCGTTTCTGGTGACGCTGGACCTGTGCCGGGCCGCCATGGTGTTGCTGTTACCGCTGGTCACCGCCACTTGGCAGATTTATGTGCTGGTGTTTCTGTTTCAGGCGTTTTCGGCCGGGTTCACGCCCACTTTTCAGGCCACCATTCCCGATGTCCTCAAGGATGAAGCGGACTATACGCGGGCATTGTCACTGTCCCGCCTGGCCTACGACCTGGAGTCCTTTCTGAGTCCGGCGCTGGCCTTTCTGCTGCTGGCGTTCATGAGTTTTCACCTGCTGTTTGTGGGTACAACTATCGGCTTTCTGCTGTCGGCCATACTGGTGCTCACAGTGACCTTGCCATCGATGCGCAGCGGCTTGGCGGAGATCGGGTTTGTAGCCCGGGCGCGTCGAGGTATGGGCATCTATCTACGCACACCCCGGTTGCGGGGACTGCTCGCGCTGAGCCTGACCACATCGACTGCGGGTGCGATGGTCATCGTCAACACGGTGGTATACGTCAAGGCTTATCTAAGTGGTACCGATCAGGGCGTGGCCATGTTGATGGCAGCCTATGGCGTCGGTTCGATGATCGTGGCTCTGGTGTTGCCACAGGTGCTGGACCACATCAGGGACCGGTCGGTGATGATCACCGGCGCTCTGGTTTGTGTCTTGATGCTTGCAGTGACCTCTGCGATGCCGGAATTTTCAATGGCCCTGGCGGCCTGGATGGCTTTCGGGATGGGCACGGCGCTGATCTTGACGCCCAGTGGCCGGCTGTTGGCACGGTCAGCCCATCCTGATGACCGGCCGGCACTGTTCGCGTCGCACTTCTCGCTGTCACACGCCTGCTGGTTGCTCACCTATCCGTTGGCTGGGCTGCTGGGAGCGGCTTTCGGCCTGGATGTGGCGTTTGTGGTCATGGCGGTGCTGGCGGCTGTGGGCCTGGTGTTTGCCTGGGTGTTGTGGCCTGCGTCTGCCGGTCCCTGATGGATGCTGCGGAAATTGGGCTGGCCGGGTTGCGCAGGTTTCGCCTCAACCGGGGCTGGCGTGTTCCGGGGGAAACGTGATCAAGCGGACATTGCGGCGGTGCGCCAATTGAAAGCGGGCTTGCATCGGCGTGCCCCATTTTGAGAGCCCCGGCAGACGATGCCACCAGCGCGCTGTCGGCGCTGCCTGTACTTCAAGTATCGCCAGCTTGTCCGGTGGCCAGTACGGGTTGGTCCCGGGCGCTTGCAGTCTGAGGGCTTCGACGTCGATCGGGAACGGCTGCAGACGCACCTGCTCCGTTGTCCCGGGCACGGCCCGCAACTCACTTCGGATGTCTCGGCCTTCCAGCGTTATGATCAGGCTCTGTGGTGCCAGTCGATTGGCGTAGCGCAATCGTAGTACGGGTACGTGGTGCACGAGGTACACGCCGTCGCTGGTCTGCTGGTGCCGCAGCGTGACCAGAGGCTCTGGATTGGCATTCCTCAGTGCAAGACTGGCCCAGATCGCCAGGCCGCATAGGGTGATGGCGACAATCAGGCTGAAAGCAACGCGCATGCTCATGGGTGCGCTTGCTCACGCTGGGCGTCCGTCGGGGGAGCTGGTGGCGGGGATGACAATGTGCCCTGCGTCATGATGCTTGCGGGCATATGCAAGTACACCGCGCGGATTTCCTGTAGGCGGCGTTGAGATCGCCCAGGCAGAAAGGCCTCGAGGCCATGGCTGCTGCCGGCCTGGACCTCGATCAGCAGTTCATTGCGGCCTTCCAGAAACCCCAGTGGTACCTGCTCATGGCTGTCTGGCCTTGGATCGAATGCGCGAGTGACATCCTCGTCGTTGAAGCTGGCGACAAA
>SKXG01000011.1 GCA_007128525.1 Pseudomonadales bacterium
AAGGTTCTGCTGTCAGCGCTGATTGCGCCGCTGACAGTGGCGGTTGCCTATGTGGCAGTAGTGCTCGCCGACTTGCTGTTCAAGATCGACTTTCGATTCTGGTTCTTTGGCGTCAAGGCTATGAGCGCAGCGCAGCTACAGATCATGCCCATGTATCTGTTGCCATTTACGTTGTTCTTTGTGCTGGCATTGCGCGCCTTGCATGGTGGCGTTTCGGTCGCACAGGACTCAGCAGGACGACAGTACGCCAGTAACGCCTTGGTGCTGATGGGCGGCTTTCTGGTGTTTCTCATCCTGCAATACGCGACGTTGTTCTTGCGCGGAACCTTGCTGACGCCCGGCCAGCCACTGAACACGATCATCATGCTGCAGTTTGTGCCGATGTTGTTGATTGTTGCGATAATCAGCACCTACACCTATCGGCGCACAGCCAGCTACCTGCCAGGCGCTTTTATCAGCGCGCTGTTCGTCAGCTGGTATATCGTTGCGGGCCAGGCAACGCAGTTTGCGTCGGGGTGAAGGCTGCACTGGAACTGTGCTCTGCCCGCAGCCAAGGCATGACGGAGCGTAACAACGTGTGGTCGCCTGAATCAAAGTCCCAGCTCAGGTCGCGCACTGGGCGGCGAGACCTGGCCTACCTCGATGTCTGTGCAACCGACCCAGGTCGCCGCATCGCGCAGCGCCTGTCCCATTGCCGGCGCCGCTGTCGGGTCTTCGAGCGACACCTTCTTGGCGATCAATGTGTTACCGCGTCGACCCGGGTCGACCCGACCGACCAGGTTGCCGTCATTGAGCAGAGGCATGGTGAAGTAGCCGTGTTTGCGCTTGTTTTCGGGCACGTAGGCCTCGAATGAGTAAGAAAAGCCGAAGACACGACGGATGCGCTCCCGTTCCTTAAGCTCGCCACTTCTCGGCAACGCCCAGATCAAGGAGTCGAACGGCGACAGCAGCGTGGTTCGCGAGGGCTTGGGCGGCACCCGGGCGAGCGCCTTCGGGTCAGCAAACGCCGGTTCCGCCCAGCCTTCGACTTGCACCGGCACAAGGCCGATCGCTTCCATCTTGTGCGCAACCAGCTTGCGCGCGCCAGGCGCCATGCCCGAAGAGGATGCCTGCAAGAAGAAGTAGTTCGCGATGTCTCCGACCGTCCCAACGCCGAGAGCACGCGCCGCGATGGCAAGCAGATGTGCGTAGCATTCCTCGTCTGTGGGTTCCATCGCCAGCAAGTCGGATGGCAGTGTGCGTTCGGGCAGGTCGTAGACTCGCTGCCAGCCCCGTCGTTCAGTGACGACAACTTCGCCACGGCGGTACAGCACTTCCATGGCGATCTTGGCCTCCGACCAGTTCCACCACCCGCCAGGACGCCGCGCACCGCCGAGGTCTGAGGTCATCACCGGTCCGTCGCGCAGGCGGGCGTGTACTTCCCGCAGTACGCGGGCGGGAAGGCGACCGCGTTCACGTGCGCGTAGTGCGCGGCGGCGAAAGGCGAAGTACGGCCAAAGCTCAAGCGGCAGGATGCAGCCTGCGTGAGCAATGTATTCAAACGTGCGCGCCGGTGCCGCCCAGTAGCTCCGTTCGATGCGTGTACGCGGCACGGCACCAAGTCGGGCATAGGGCACCAGCTCGTGTGACCGGGCCAGTACCGAGATCGTATCGAGCTGTACCGCACCCAATCGTTGCAGCATGGCACCGACGCTGGCGCGGCGTGCGGGTGATCGGTCGAGACCCTGTGCCCGGACGATTATTCGACGTGCTTCTTCTGCACGCAGCGCATCTCCCGGTTTTCTGGCTGTACGACCCATGGGCCCTCTCTTCTTTAATGTTGATCTAGTCAAATTAGCTTGACAGGCTCCGGCGCCGATGATGACATCAAAGGCTAGGGAGAGGGCCGTGTCTCAAGAACCGCAACTCGATAAGCGGGTTGCCATTGTCGTAGGTGCAGGTCAGACGCCTGGTGAAACCGTTGGCAATGGTCGTGCCGCTGCGCTGGTGTATGCTCGTGAGGGCGCACACCTGCTGCTTGTGGACCGTGACAGCGAGCGCCTGACAGAGACTCTGGATCTCGTGCGAAGTGCTGGTGGCAGTGCCGAGGCTTATCTGGCTGATGTGCTCGTGCCCACAGACTGCTCGGGGATCGCTCAAGCCGCATTGCAGCACTTCCACCGAATCGACATCTTGCACTACAACGTCGGTCGAAGCGAAGGCGACGCCGAGCCAGGTGCGCTTGATGTTGCTCAGTGGGATGAGATCATGAACCTGAACTTGCGTGGGTTCGTGCTCTGTTGCCGGGCCGTACTGCCGGTGATGCGACGTCAGTCTGCCGGTTCGATTTTGGGAATCAGTTCTGCAGCGGCGATAGCCAGCGGCAGCACAGCTGCATACAAGGCCTCAAAGGCCGGCATGAATGCGCTTGTGCAATCCATGGCTGTGCAGAATGGCAAGTACGGAATTCGTGTCAATGCCATTATGCCGGGGCTGATGGACGCGCCTATGGCCATCGAGCGCCGTACGCGTGAAAGCGGCGTGTCGCGAGATCAGATTCGCACAGCACGTCACCGCCAGGTGCCGCTGAGTACGGTCATCGGTACAGCCTGGGACGTAGCTGAGGCTGCTCTGTTCCTGGTGTCTGACCGAGCCAAATACATTTCCGGGATCGCTTTGGCAGTAGATGGTGCGCTCAGTGCGAGGGTGGGATGAGTCGTGTCAGCAGCGCGACTAAAGGGGGGAGCATGTTTGATCTG
>SKXG01000191.1 GCA_007128525.1 Pseudomonadales bacterium
CCTGACTACTCTTCCCAGCCCGACAGCGTCTCTGGTTGGGGCGGGTCTGCCGGCGCTTGCTGGAAGGGCGTGCGTTGCAGGAAATCTTCCAGAAATGGCGCCGCCTGTTGATCCAGCCCCGCCAGTCGATAAACGCCATAGTGAAAGTAGCTGCGGCCCGCAACCACATAGCCGCGTTGCGCGTCCGTGAGGCGGCCAAGGTAAGGGTCCTGATCGAGCCCGGGGGCCTGTTGAAGCTGCTCGTAGAGCAACCCGAGCTGGTCGCCGGTCAGTGCACGCACCAGCCCGGCCTGCATGGCACGTTGCGTTCTGGGCGCCTGCAATTCGATCAAGGCCCGGTTCTCGGTATTGACCGGATACGACGCAAACAACTGAGAAGCAGTGATGTTGCCGGCATAGAATCGCAACGACACGGCGGCAAGCAGGTCTTCCGGCAACGCCGGGTTCCCGGCCAGACTGCGCCCGTGCGCCACTGGCACCATCGGGTCAAGCGGGCTGGCCTCAGGCTGACCAACCAGCGCCACGACCGAGTGATTGGGGAACAGGTCGCCACGCCACAGCACGACCTGATCGAAAGCCTCGGTCATGGTGCGGGCGATGATGCCGAACTCCGACCGGGATACCTGATAGGTCGGAATCCACTGCACATAGAGGCCGCCTGGGTTCAGGCGCTGCGCTGCCCGACGATAGTGTTCCAGCGTATAGAGGTTGCCGGTACCGGCCTTCCAGGGCGTGAACAGGTCGCTGATGATCAGGTCATAAGTATCCTGGGAACGACGCAGGCAGTTGCGCCCGTCCTCCGCATGGATCTCCACTCGCGGATCCGAGAACAGCCCTTCACTCCATGGACCGAACCAGCGCGGTGCCAGCTGCACCACTTCTGGCAGCAGCTCGCACACCACCACGCGGTCAACTGGAAACAGCAACGCCGCGCCGGCAGTAATACCTGTACCCATCCCTAGATAGAACACATCCCGGGGCGCCGGATGCGTCATCATGGGGATCAGGGTCTGATTGCGTTCAGACGCCAGTGCACCGGTTCCACCCAGCGTATAGTGGTTGTTGGCGCGCAGCAGACGGTGCCCGTCCCGCTCGATAACCGCCACACTGGCGTGACTGCCTTCCACAAAATCCAGCAGCCGCTCCTGGTGGGCTGCCTGCAGGCTGACCCGTTGCAACTGCCCGACTGGCAGCGCCAGCGCCATGACCAGCACCGCGGCCAGCACGCCGGCCGCCAACGCCCCGCGCTGAACGCGCCAGCCGCCACCTTCATTGACCTGCACCGCGAACATCAGCAGCAGGTAGCAGGCAGCCAGCATCAGCAGCCCCACATTGGCGCCAACGAATGGCAGGATGATGAACCCCGCCGCAAGCGCGCCGAGAATGGAGCCGACCGTATTAACCGCGATCAGCGACCCGATCAGACGACCCGGACCCTGCTGCGATTGTTGCAGCAGCCGCAGCAGATAAGGCAGCACGGCTCCAAAGATCACTGCCGGAATCAGCATGACGACGGCTGCCACCCCGGCGACACTGCGCAGGTAGTTCCCCCAGCCCGCCCCGGCACCGACATAGCTGAGCTCGCCCGTCATCCAGCTGAACAGCCAGGGTGACACCGCGACCAGCACGGCAGATAACCCGAGCAACGCCCCCAGCACCTGACTGACGCGAGCGCCAGACAGCCGGCACAGGCGATTGGCCAGCGCAGCTCCAAGCGACAGGGCAAGCAAAAAGGTGACCAGCACAACCGCGTAGGTGTACACGGAGTTCTGCAGGACCTGGGCAAACAGGCGAGTCCAGATAACCTCTATGGCCAAAGCCGCGAATCCGGACGCGAATGCGACCACCCAGACCAACGAGCCGGCTGACGGCCTGTCCACGGCCCGACAGCGAGCAGGTGCCGGTCGCTGCGCAGCGACCTCAGGCGGCCCCCAAAACCAGGCCAGCATCAAGGCCGCAGTACCAACCACCAGGTCCAGCCCGACGGCAATCAGATAACTGCCATGAAAGCCGAGCCAGATTGGCAGCACGAAACCAGCAGCCAGCGCGCCAGTGGCCGCGCCAGCCGTGTTGATCGCATACAGCAGGCTGCCACGCTGGCCCAGCTCCGCCTGGTCGCGAACCAGATACTCACCCAGCATCGGCAGCGTGCCACCCATCAGGAAGGACGGCAGTAGCAGAACGCCGGCGGCCAGCAGCGCCTTGAGCAACGTATCAAACAGCGGCAGATGGCCCAGCCACTGATACAACGCCGGGTACAATGCCTGGTACAGATCCAGCAGAAAGAAGTGTCCGAGGGCCGTCGCGCCGACAGCCAGCTCCAGCCAGCCAAAGCCGCGCAGACTATCCCGAAGGGCCGCAGCGCGGCGGCCCCAGAACCACCCGCCGAGCGCGATGCCGGTGAAGAAGATGCCAATGGTCAGGGCTGCGGCCTGGGCCGTACTGCCGAACAACAGGCCCAGTTCGCGAACCCAGAGAACCTGATAGATCAGAGCTGCACAGCCGGAGACAAAGAACAGCGGCAGCAGGACCAGCAGGCGGGCATCTATGGGTCGCAGGATAGAACGCATCGAGCAATGTTATAACATCTCACCTGCCCGCCCAATTCAAAAGTACGTCAGACGTCAGACGCCAGACATCCAGCGCCTCCTCAGCCCGTGCGACTGCCTGCTATGTCAGATGTTCTCGGAAGAACGTCCAGGTCCGCTCTTCCGCCAGTTTGGCGGCCGC
>SKXG01000218.1 GCA_007128525.1 Pseudomonadales bacterium
CCCAACCGCAAAGGTTTCCGGGGCAGAGCACTGATATTAAAATGCTAGCGCTATGAAATCGCTACATATCAGAGATGTGCCCCCGGAAACCGTGGCCGCCCTCAAGCGCCTGGCGCGGCAGCATCATCGTTCACTGCAGGGAGAACTGCGCGCCATCCTCGATCATGCTGCCCGGCTGGCCATCGACGGCGAGCACAGCGAGCTGAAACTGCATGTTGTCGAATCCGGTCGGGACCACACTTGGCCACGGGATGACATTTATGACGATTCAGCCCGGTGAGCGGTTGTTTGTCGACACCAACGTGCTGCTCTCAGCCACCGACCGAAGCCGGCGATCACATGCCGCCGCACGCAGCGTCATCGAACGGGCTGGAAGCGCCGGTTGGCACCTGTACATCAGCGGTCAGGTCGTCCGCGAGTATCTTGTCGTCGCCACGCGGCCAATGGATGCCAACGGCCTGGGCCTGAGGGTCGGGGAGGCTCTGGCCAATGTTGATCAGCTGCTCGCGCGGATGACGATGCTGGAAGAGAACGAAGCAGTCGGACGGGAACTACGCGCGCTCGTGGCCTCCCTTCACCTGACCGGCAAGCGCATGCACGATGCCGGAATCGCTGCTACCATGATCGCCCACGCGGTGGATCATCTGGTGACCGACAACCTGGGTGATTTTGGAATGTTCTCCACCCTGCGCGCGCTTGGCCCCGATCAAGTGGCTCGCGCCCTGGACTAAACCAGCAAGCCTGGTGCCTATGCGCAGTATCTTCGCCATTACCACCCTGTTGTTCGGCATCGGCCTGATGCTGGCCGGCAATGGCCTGATCGGTACGCTGCTGGGGGTGCGCGGTCAGATGGAGGGGTTTTCCAGCACCACGCTGGGCCTGATCATGGCCGGTTACTTCGCCGGTTTCGTGGCCGGCACGTTCATCGTGCCCAACATCATCAGGCGCATCGGCCATATCCGCATGTTCGCCGCCCTGGCCTCGATCTGCTCGATCACCGTCCTGCTGCACGGGTTGTTCGTGCATCCGTGGTTGTGGCTGATAGTTCGCGTCGTTGCTGGCGTGTGCGTCGTCGGCATCTACATCGTCATCGAGAGCTGGCTCAACGAACAGACAGACAACGAACAACGCGGCCGCATCTTTTCCGTCTATATGACCACCACGCTGCTGGGACTGGGTGCCGGCCAATTGTTGTTGCTCGCCGGCGACATCGACACCCTTCACCTGTTCGCGCTCGGCTCGGTCTTGATGTCAATGGGCCTGGTGCCGGTCGCGCTGACCAAGGTCACCGAACCGCCGCTGGTCGAGTCGCATCGACTGGGACTGGCAAAGCTCTACGCCACCTCTCCGCTGGGTGTGGTCGGGGCATTCTTTTCAGGCGTCAGCACCGGTGCATTCTGGGGCCTGGGTGCCGTGTTTGCCGCCACCATCGGACTGCCCACGGGCGCCATTGCCGCCTTCATGGCGCTGACCATTCTTGGCGGCACCCTCATGATGTGGCCGGTCGGTTGGCTGTCGGACCGCTTTGATCGCCGAACGGTGCTGGGTTGGGTCTGCCTGTTCAGCGGCCTGGCCGCGCTGCTGGCCCTGTGGCTGGTGCAGATCGAGCCAATCTGGCTGCTGGCCGGCGGATTCGCTTATGGATCCACGGCATTCAGCATCTATGCCCTTTCCGCCGCCCACACCAATGACCATGTCGATCCCGAGCACATGCTTGAAACCACCTCCGCCCTGCAACTGATGTACGGCTGCGGCGCCATCGCCGGCCCCCTCATTGCCGGTATTCTGATGCAGCAGATCCACCCTTTCGCCCTGCTCGGTTTCATCACCGTCACAGCCTTCATCCCGGCCGGCTTCGCCCGTTACCGCATGATTGTCAGCCCACCGGTACCGGCCGCAGACCAGGGGGACTGGGTGCCGCAGTTCGCCACCTCGCCGGTGGCGCTGGAAATGTATCCGGAGGAGGAGGGGGACGAGGACGGGTGACGGCGGACGGAGGTCGGAGGTCTGAGCCAGCGTCGGAAGGGAGCCGATTCGGTCCGCGTCGACTTCACCAGAAGAGCCCAGTTCCTGACAAATTCAAAATGGGACTTTGAATTCGTCAGGAACTGCGTCTTGGAGTGCCGTGCCCGACCTGGCCGCGGCATTACTGGAAGCTACAAAGTCGAACGAGCCAACGAACTGACCACTGAACAACACCCCAGGCGTCGCCGCACTGGTCTCGAAATTGGCAGTACTCACTTGGTTGCCGTACAATCTGTAACCAAGAGCCGTATTTTCGAGTTTGAGTCATGAGCATCGAAACCACCAAGCTGACCATTCGACTGCCCGTTCAGGATGTGGCGTTCGTCAAGCAATATGCGAAAGACCATGGCGTCACCGTCACCGAAGTGATTGATCGTTACCTGCGCCGGATGCGCGAGCTGGAATCGCACACGCCCAGCCCAGCGCTGGAGGCCATCACCGGCATCATCCCTGATGACATCGATGCCAGGACAGAGTACCGGGAGCATCAGCTCAGAAAACACCGGTCATGATCCTGGTCGATCTGAATGTCCTGCTCGACGTACTGCAGGAGCGACGCCCACACTTTCCGTCGTCAGCCGCATTACTGGATCACCTGTTGCAGCAAGAGGCGAAAGCGTGGATTCCCGCTCACGCGATCACGACCATTCATTACCTGGTCGCTCGCCATGCATC
>SKXG01000154.1 GCA_007128525.1 Pseudomonadales bacterium
CAAACAGCGACAGCCCACTGCGCAGTCCGAGCAACCCCTTCTCCGGACGCTCCGCCATCGGCAGGTCATCCCACTTGGGGCCACCTACAGCACCCAGCAGCACGGCATCGGCCTGTTTGGCCAGCTCGAGCGTCTTTGCCGGCAACGGTTCACCGTCCGCATCAATGACTGCCCCGCCGACCCGGGCTTCATCCAGCTCCAACTCAATGCCTGCGGCTTGTGCCGCCCGTGACATCAGCTCGACGCTCGGCTTCACCACTTCCGGGCCAATTCCATCGCCCGGCAATACCAATACCTTCTGCCGCTCAGCCATCTGCTGCCCCTGTTACTGCCCCTGTTATGGTCTCAATCGCCCTGCAAGGCACCGAACAGCCAGGGCTGTCGTGCCTGGTGCCGGGCTTCAAAATCCTTGATGGTCGCCACCTGCTGCAATGTGATGCCCACGTCATCCAGGCCGTGCAGCAGCCGATGCTTGCGGCCGGGCTCAATGTCGAACCCAAAGCGTGCTCCGGAAGGCGTGACCACTTCCTGCGCAGGCAGGTCAACGTGCAGTTCATAGCCCGGCTCGGCCGCAACTTCCCGGAAAAGATCGTCGACAATATTTTCATCTAAAACAATAGGTAATACGCCGTTGTTAAAGCAATTATTGAAAAAAATGTCTGCAAAGCTTGGGGCGATGACACAGCGCAGACCATACTCTTCAAGCGCCCAGACCGCATGTTCCCGACTCGAGCCACAGCCGAAGTTGCGTCGCGCCAGCAGGATGGATGCACCCTGATAACGCGGCTGATTCAGCACGAAATCATGGTTGATTCGACGCTCATTCTGGGTCAGGCCGATTCGGCCTTCATCCAGATAACGCCAGGCATCGAACAGGTTGTCACCAAAACCGGTTCGGCGGATCGACTTCAGATATTGCTTGGGGATGATCTGGTCGGTGTCCACATTGGCCCGGTCCAGCGGCACCACAACGCCAGTGAGTTCAGTAAATGGCTTCATGCGTCCTCCAGCATCTCGCGGACATCGGTAAAGTGACCGGCTATGGCCGCGGCCGCCGCCATGGCCGGACTGACCAGGTGGGTACGCCCGCCATGACCCTGGCGGCCCTCAAAGTTCCGGTTCGACGTCGACGCGCAGCGCTCGCCGGATTCCAGGCGATCGGCGTTCATGGCCAGGCACATGGAACACCCCGGCGCACGCCATTCGAAGCCGGCATCCATGAAGATCTGCGCCAGCCCTTCGTCTTCAGCCTGCTGCCGGACCAGACCGGAGCCCGGCACCACCAGCGCCTGCTTGATGTTGCCCGCCACCTTGCGGCCTTTCACGACTTTGGCTGCCGACCTGAGATCTTCAATCCGGGCGTTGGTACAGGACCCGATAAAGATCTTGTCCAGCTCGATTGAACGAATCGGTGTACCGGGCTCCAGGTCCATATAAGTCAGTGCATGACGTGCTGATTCCGCCCTGGAGGGCTCATCAAAGCCCGCCGGATCCGGTACCAGGCCATTGACGCCCACGCCCATTTCAGGCGACGTGCCCCAGGTCACCTGTGGCTCGAGCGCTGCGGCATCGATCTCGAACTCCCGGTCGAACACGGCATCCGGGTCTGAGTGCAGTGTCCGCCAGTAAGCTTCAGCCTGCTCCCAAAGCGCGCCCTTGGGCGCAAACGGGCGCCCGCGCAGGTACTCGATGGTACGGTCGTCCACAGCGATCAGCCCGGCACGCGCACCAGCCTCGATCGACATATTGCAGACCGTCATGCGGCCTTCCATGCTGAGCTGTTCAAAGGCCTCGCCAGCGTACTCAAACGTATAGCCTGTGCCGCCAGCGGTGCCCAGCCGGGCAATGATGGCCAGGATCAGATCCTTTGCCGTCACACCATCCGGCAATCGGCCATGGGCCTGAATGCGCATGTTGCGCGTCTTGCGCTGCACCAGACATTGCGTTGCCAGCACATGCTCAACCTCCGATGTGCCCACCCCCTGCGCCAGCGCGGCGAAGGCGCCATGCGTGGAGGTGTGCGAGTCGCCGCAGACAATGGTCATGCCGGGCAAGGTGGCACCCTGCTCGGGGCCAACCACGTGCACGATGCCCTGGCGGCGGTCCCGAATGTCAAACTGGCGTATGCCATAGGTCCGGCAGTTGTCGTCCAGCGTCACCACCTGAATGCGAGAGGTCTCATCTTCAATGCCATCGATGCCCTGCTCGCGGTTCACCGTCGGCACGTTATGGTCCGGCGTGGCCAGATTGGCATCGATGCGCCAGGGTTTTCGACCCGCCAGCTTCAGGCCCTCGAAAGCCTGCGGCGAGGTCACTTCATGCAGCAGCTGCCGGTCGATGTAGATCAGGCCGGTGCCATCGTCGCGCTCCATCACCAGATGGGCGTCCCAAATTTTGTCGTACAGGGTCTGTCCAGCCACGATTCAGCCTCAAACCAATGGTGCGTTGCAGGGAAGGCGTATGGTAGATTTCCATCTCGAATAACACAAATTCATTGTTTTTATAGATTGCATTATGGATTGGAATGACATGCGCGCGTTTCTTGCTGTGGCAGACAGCGGGTCATTCTCGGCCGCAGCCCGACAGCTCAATCTGACCCAGCCAGCCGTCAGCAAGCGGGTGCAGAGCCTGGAACAGCAGCTGGGTACCCGGGTATTTGACCGCGCGGGCAAGCAGATCTTTCTGACCGATGCCGGAGAACTGCTCCTCCCCCGCGCGCGGCAAATCCTGCAGGACATCAGTGACACCCAGACCTTGCTGCAGAACCTTGATGGGCGCATTGAAGGCCGGCTGCGGCTCGCCACCAGTCACCACGTCGGCCTGCACCGGCTGTCCGGTGCGCTGCGCCGCTATGCCCAACAGTATCCGCATGTACACCTGGACCTGAGTTTCGTCGATTCTGAAGTGGCGCATGAAATGGTGGCCAGCGCAGAGGCCGACCTGGCGGTCGTCACCCTGAATCCGGCCGGACACCCGGCGCTGGCCTATCAACGCATCTGGACAGATCCGTTGTCTTTCGTGGCGACGGCTGAGCACGATCTCTACCAGACACCGGACATCCCCTTAGGTGAACTCGCCAACCGGCAGGCCATTCTGCCGGGACTGAGCACCTTTACCGGCCGCATCATTCGTCAGCGCTTCGCCGAAGAGAACTTAGAAATAGGATTAGTATTATCAACTAACTACTTGGAAACTATAGGAATGATGGTGAGCATCGGTTTGGGATGGAGCGTGCTCCCGCAGACGCAGATCCAGCCGCCCATCAAGCGTCTCGACGTTGCCACCGCACCAATGGCCCGCCACCTCGGCGCCGTCACCCACCCAGGCCGGACGCTGCCCAACAGCGCTCAGGCGTTCCTGGAAGTACTGGCGCAATTTGCTGACGCACCCTAGCCGGTCATCAACGGATACGGCCATCGCGCTCGGGATTCTGCGCCCGGTGGCGCAGGCAGTGATCCATCAGCACCAGTGCCAGCATGGCTTCCGCAATCGGCGTCGCCCGGATGCCGACACAGGGGTCATGCCGCCCCGTCGTCACCACTTCAATGTCTTCACCGGCCTCGTTCAGGCTGCGTGCTGGCAGACGCAGGCTCGATGTCGGCTTCAAGGCGATACTGGCCAGAATGTCCTGTCCCGTGGAAATGCCCCCGAGCACCCCGCCTGCCTGATTGCTCTGAAAGCCATTGCTGGTCATCTCGTCACGATGCTCGGTACCACGCTGTTCAACGGCGGCAAAACCGGCACCAACCTCCACACCCTTGACGGCATTGATGCTCATCAGCGCGTGGGCAATGTCGGCATCAAGGCGGTCAAACACCGGCTCGCCCAGGCCGACTGGCGGCTGACTGGCCACAACATTGATGCGGGCGCCGATTGAGTCGCCGTCTTTGCGCAGCTGATCGATAAAGGCGGCAATCTCCTCAACGCGCGAAGCGTCAGGGCAGAAAAACGGGTTGCGATGCACTTCATCCCAGTCGAATGCACCCTCCGCGGCGCGGATATGACCGATCTGCGCCATATAGCCCCGGATACGCGTGCCATAAGTCTCGGCCAGATATTTCTTGGCGATGGCACCGGCCGCAACCCGCATGGCTGTCTCACGTGCAGAAGCACGCCCACCACCGCGGTAGTCGCGAATGCCGTACTTGCGGCTGTAGGTGAAGTCCGCGTGCGCGGGACGAAACACATCCTTGATGTTGGAGTAGTCGCGGCTGCGCTGGTCCTGATTTTCAATCTGCAGCCCGATTGGCGTGCCTGTCGTTTTGCCCTCGAACACGCCGGACAGAATACGGACCTGATCGGGTTCACGACGTTGGGTGGTGTACTTCGACTGACCCGGACGGCGCCGGTCCAGATCCTGTTGCAGGTCGGCTTCGGTCAACTCGAGCCCGGGCGGGCAGCCATCCACGATCGCGCCCAGCGCCGGGCCATGGCTCTCGCCAAAGGTCGTTACCGTAAAGACTTTGCCAAAGGTGTTGCCGCTCATGGTGCCCTGCTCTGCTGGCCGCTAGGAAGGCCGCGCAGTATACCGGATCAGCCGGTCGGCTGGGCGACGCCCCAACCGGAACCGAGCAGACCCGCGCGCTCAACGATGAAGACGCCGTGTCCGCCCTGGCTGAACTCGGGCCAAACCAGCGGCAGCCCCGGGAATCGCTTCACCAAGGCTTCGGCACTGTTGCCGACTTCTACAACCAGAATACCCGTATTCGTGAGCCAGTCCGGCGCTGCGTCCAATATGCGACATACCAGATCCAGGCCATCGTCTCCTGCGGCCAGCGCCTTGCGCGGTTCATGCCGGAATTCCGGTGGCATGGCGGCCAGATCGGCGGCATCAACATAGGGCGGATTACTGACGATCAGGTCGAATCGCTGCGGTGGCAGGCTCTCGAACAGATCTGAACGTACGACGCTGACCTGGTCGTCGAGGCCATGGAGCCGGACGTTACGCTCGGCCAGCGCCAGGGCTGCAGGCTCGATGTCGCTCAGAACGACTTCAGCATCCGGGAACAGCTGCGCGCAGACGATGCCGATACAGCCGGATCCGGTACAGAGATCCAGAATCCGCATTGGCGCCTGCGGCAGCCAGGGCGCAAAACCTTTGTCGAGTAGCTCACCGATGGGACTGCGTGGAATCAGCACACCGGGTTCGATCTTAAAGCGAAAACCGGCAAACCAGGCCTCGCCGGTCAGATAGGGCACAGGGACACGCCGCCGAACGCGGGCTTCCAGCATTCGGGCAATGCGCAGGCGCTCAGAACGTGTCAGGCGACTGGCCAGCACGAACTCCGCCTTGTCCCATGGCAACGCCAGAGCACCACAGACCAGGGCCAGGGCCTCATCCCAAGGGTTGTCTGTGCCATGCCCGAAATGCAGATCGGCACGCCCCATCTCGGTGGCGCACCAGCGCAGGAAGTCCCCTACTGTACTCAGCTCATCTGTGGCTCGCACCGGATCAGTCCCGTGACAGCCGATACGGCAGAATCAGCTCCAACCGAGAGTGGGCCTGCCCGCCCCTGGGCGCCAGTGGCCCCAGGCCGTATACCTGAATGTCCAGCTCTCCATCGGGATCCAGGGCCGCGCGGGCTTGCTCAGCGCAGGCCAATGAGCGCTCTTTCAACTCAAGCACTGGTGCCGCCCCGTAGACATGACAGGTCAGACTCAGCTCGCGCATCCGAAAACCCTGCATCTTGTCGGTGAGACGGCTGATCCGATCGACCACCTCGGACGGCAGCTCACCACGAAAATCATGCGGCACGTCCGCAATCACGGCGTGGCCACGCCTTTGCAGACGTTCTACAACCAGTGGTGCTGTGTCGACGATCAGCGGTGCAGCCAGTTCCAGGTGGTCAACGTGCGCGTAGACCCGGCGGTTACCACGCTGGACCACATAGACCGACAACAGCTCACCATAGGGTTCCGACGGCCGATTGATCGATATGTAGTACTGATCCCGGTCTGAGCCGTACAAAATGGCCTGGCCGTAGATTTGATTTGCCCAGAGATTGCTGCGTCCGCAGTCCCGCCCTCGGCAGTCAAACAGCTCGGTACCCTCGGCCCGCAGCGCCTCACGATAGTGGTCAATGGCTTCTTCCAGACCGACACCGGATGGCAACAGATAGGTGGCTTGTTCCCGGCTTCCACGGGCACGCAGCTCATTGCTGACACGGGTCGCGCCGCGAATTCGCTCCACCGAACCAAGGACCCAGTCGTGGCTGGCCACATCACCCGCCTCCTGATGCTCGATTAGTTCGGCGCCAGGGAAGGGTGTGATGCCGGAACGGTCAGCCCGAACCTCAGCCGCCAACAACAGCCCGCTGACCACCAACAGCAGCTGCCCGGACCGGAACGATTGCAATAGCCGCATAAGTATCCTTGTTAGTGTAAGGACGTACCCTGACGCCTGGCATGAACGCCACTACCTTATGAACTTTTGGGCAGCAGTTCCATCAACAGGCGGTTCAGGCGGTCGACATAGCTGCCCGGATCTTTGAGTTGCCCGCCGTTGGCCAGTTCCGCCTGATCGTACAACAGCAACGCCAACTCGTTGAACCGCTGCTCGTCCTGTTCCTGATCCAGGCGCTGCAGCAGCGGGTGTCCGGCATTAAACTCGAAGTGCGGCTTGGTGTCGGGAACCTCCTGCCCGGATGCCTCCAGCAATCGGCGCATCTGCAGCCCCATGTCGAATTCGCTCAAAACCAGACAGGCTGGAGAGTCCGTCAAACGACTGGACTTGCGCACGGACGCCACCTGGTCACCCAAAGCGGTCTTAAGACGCTCCGCCAGGCCTTCAGTGTCCGTATCCGTGGCATCAGCGGCCTGGGCGTCTTCATCATCTCCAGGCAAATCCAGTTCACCCCGCATGACATCCTGCATGGCGTAATCGCCAAAGCTGCCGATACGGGACATGGCCCAGTCGTCAATACGATCGCTCAGCAGCAGCACTTCGATGCCACGCTTGCGAAAGATCTCCAGCTGCGGATTGCGTGCAGCCATGTCGTGGCTGTCGGCGCACAGGTAATAGATCTTGTTCTGACCGTCCACCATCCGGCTGACGTAGTCGTCGAGCGACACCATCTGCTTGCTGCCATCACCTTTGGTCGATGCAAAGCGCAGCAGTTTGGCGATGGTCTCTTTGTTGGCGAAATCTTCAGCCGGCCCTTCCTTGAGCACTTCACCAAAAGTTTCCCAGAAGGCGTGGTAATTCTCAGGGTCATCAGCTGCCAGTTTGCTCAGCATATCCAGCACACGTTTGGTCAGCGCGCTGCGGATGGTCTGAACTTTGTCGTCCTGCTGGAGAATCTCCCGCGAAACATTCAGTGGCAGGTCGCTTGAGTCGACAACGCCTTTCACGAAGCGCAGATACAGCGGCAGAAACTGCTCGGCATCGTCCATGATGAAAACGCGCTGTACATACAGCTTCAAACCGCGCGGCGCATCACGATTCCACAAATCAAACGGCGCCTGCTTCGGAATGTACAGCAGGCTGGTGTATTCCAGCTTGCCTTCAACCTTGTTGTGACTCCAGGTCAGCGGGTCCTGAAAGTCGTGGGAAACGTGCTTGTAGAACTCGCGATACTCATCGTCACTGATATCGTTACGTGGCCGGGTCCAAAGTGCCCGGGCCGAATTGACTGTCTCCCATACCGGTTCTTTGGTCTCCGCACCGTCTTCCTCCGACACTTCCTGTTGCATCTCCACAGCAACGCCGATGTGATCGGAGTAGCGTCTAACGACATTGCGCAAGCGGAAACCATCGGCAAATTCACGGGCCTCGTCACGCAGGTGCAGCACAACTTCGGTGCCACGATCTGCTTTCTCGAGCGTTTCGATCGTATAACTGTCTTCGCCTTTCGAGCGCCACAGAACGCCAGCCGCAGGCTCGTCACCGGCCCGGCGGGTTCGGACCTCAACTTCATCGGCAACAATAAAGGCGCTGTAAAAGCCCACGCCGAACTGGCCGATGAGCGCGGCATCCATTTTCTGGTCGCCACTGAGCTGTGCCAGGAACTCCGCTGTGCCGGACCGGGCGATGGTACCCAGATTGGCGATCACCTCATCGCGGTTCATGCCAATGCCATTGTCACGAACACTGATGGTCCCCGCCTCCTTGTCGAATTCGATGCGGATTCGATAACCGTCGTCGCCTTCGATCAGTTCCGGCTGAGACAGCGCCAGGAACCGCAACTTGTCGATGGCATCCGAGGCATTGGAAATCAGCTCGCGGAGAAAGATCTCCCGATTGGAATACAGTGAGTGAATCATCAGCTTTAGCAGCTGACGGGCTTCGGTCTGGAAGCCGTACTGCTGCGCTTGTTCGGATTGTGGGCTTGCGGACATAGGACCTCTGTACTGATCTGCCAAAACTCGGCTGTATATGCGGGTCGGGTAAGGAAACTTCAAGGGGCCTGAAGCAAAGGGGCGGCCCGAATCCGGTACCGCCCCACAGTGTGCACGGAGGCCTGCGTGCGGAGGCCCGTGCGCTGAGCTGTGCCCTGCGCTGTCGGACCGCCGGCCGGGCCCGGCTGAAACTCAGTCCCAGCCCGTCACTTCGGCCAAGGCATCACCGATTTCAGCAAGGCTTCGTACGGTGCGAACACCGGCGTCTTCCAGGGCCTTGAACTTGTCAGCCGCGGTGCCTTTGCCACCGGCAATAATTGCGCCCGCATGCCCCATGCGCTTACCTGGCGGCGCAGTGACACCGGCAATATAGGCCACCACTGGCTTGCTGACATTGGCCTTGATGTACTCAGCGGCCTCTTCCTCCGCTGTACCACCAATCTCGCCAACCATCACAATGGCTTCGGTGCCGGGGTCTTTTTCGAACAGTGCCAGAATGTCGATAAAGTGGCTGCCGGGAATGGGGTCACCGCCGATACCGACACAGGAACTCTGGCCATAACCCTTGTCGGTCGTCTGCTTTACTGCTTCATAGGTCAGCGTGCCGGAGCGGGACACGACACCGACCTTCCCGGGCAGGTGAATCTCGCCGGGCATGATCCCGATCTTGCAGGCACCGGGCGTAATGACACCGGGGCAGTTCGGTCCCACCAGGCGCGTGCCGCCCAATTCCAGCCGGGCTTTGACACTCAGCATATCCAGCGTCGGTATGCCTTCGGTGATGCAGACAATCAGCTCGATGCCGGCGTCGGCCGCCTCCAGAATGGAGTCCTTACAGAACGGCGCGGGCACATAGATCACCGAAGCCGTGGCACCTGTCGCATCGACGGCCTGCCGTACGGTATCAAAGACGGGCAGCCCCAGATGTTTGCTGCCTCCCTTGCCAGGCGTTACGCCACCTACCAGTTTGGTGCCATAGGCCAGCGCCTGTTCGCTGTGCAGCGTGCCCTGAGCGCCAGTGAAACCCTGACAAATGACCTTGGTCGACTGATCCACCAGTATGCTCATGCCGCTTCTCCCGCTGCTGCCACTACTTTGTCTGCTGCATCCGCCAGGCTTTTGGCGGCGATGATGTTCAGCCCACTTTCAGACAGAATCTCACTGCCACGCTTGGCGTTGTTCCCTTCAAATCGAACCACAACCGGCACCTTGACCCCGACATCCTTCACGGCGCCGATAATGCCATCCGCAATGGTGGCGCAACTGACAATGCCGCCAAAGATATTGATCAGCACCGCCTTGACGTTTTCATCAGAGAGAATGATCTTGAAAGCTTCGCCGACAGTTTCCTTGGTGGCGCCGCCCCCCACATCGAGAAAGTTCGCCGGGTTGCCACCAGCCAGCTTGACGAGGTCCATGGTTCCCATGGCCAGTCCGGCGCCATTGACCATACACCCGATGTTGCCGTCCAGCGCCACGTAGTTCAGGTTGTGCTGAGCGGCCTGAGCTTCCCGGTCATCTTCCTGACTCGGGTCATGCATTGCCTTGATTGCCGGCTGGCGAAACAGGGCATTCCCGTCGATGCCCAGCTTGGCATCCAGGCAGTGGATGTCACCCTGCTTGGTCACGACCAGCGGGTTGATTTCGACCAGGGCACAGTCGCGCTCGACGAACAGCTTGGCCAGACCCATGAAGACCTGCGTGAACTGCTTGATCTGGTCACCTTTCAAACCGAGCTTGAACGCCATCTCCCGCCCTTGATAGGGCTGTGCGCCGACATAGGGATCAATGGCCGCCTTGATGATCTTCTCGGGTGTTTCCTCAGCCACCTTTTCGATTTCCACACCACCCTCGGTCGAGGCCATGAACACGATTCGACGACTGCCGCGATCGACCACGGCGCCAAGGTAGTACTCATTGGCGATGTCGGTGCAGCTCTCCACGTAAATCTTCGACACCGGCTGGCCATGCTCATCGGTCTGAAAGGTCACCAGATTCTTGCCCAGCCATTGCTCGGCAAAGGCTTTAATTTCCTCTTTG
>SKXG01000366.1 GCA_007128525.1 Pseudomonadales bacterium
CAGATCCGGCTGCTGACCAATCTGGAAACCAACAGCCACAAGCTGCTGCGGATTATCCTGGTGGGCCAGCCGGAGCTGGATCGGTTGCTGGCCCGGCCCGACTTGCGTCAGCTGGCACAACGCATCACGGCACGCTGCCACCTGCAGGCACTGAACCGGACCGAGCTGCGGGCTTATCTCGGCCACCGGCTGACTTTGGCCGGCGGTCATCCGGGGCTGATCCAAAACGGCGCACAGAAGACGATTTACCAATACTCGGGCGGCATTCCGCGGCTGGCCAATCTGGTCGCCGACCGCGCACTGCTCGGCGCCTATGTCGAAGGCAAGCCGCAGGTGTCGAGGCGCATTGTGCACAAAGCGGCACAGGAGGTGCTGGGGCGGCGTCAGGCCGGCAACCGCTGGCAGTGGGCGCTGGCGGCCAGCCTGCTGCTGTGCGTGACGGCCGGCTTGTTGGTCTGGACCGGTCTGGGTCGCGCCCCATCGGGCCTTATCGCCGCGCAGGACAGCACCGCGCCCGGCGCCGCCGATGGCTCCAGCGAAATAGACACCAATGGCAGCCAGATCAGTGCCGGCGAGCACCTGTTGATACCGGTGCCGCCGGATGCGCTGCACGAACACGATGAGGATTTTCTGATCATTGGTCCGGGACGTCCGATGGAACGCCATCGAGAGCTGCCCGTCTCACACGAACCGGCCCAGGGTGCGGACACCGACGCAGGAGACGTCATCCGGCCGAGCCTCAGCGAGCAGAGCAACCCGAGCGACCAGAGCGATACGCAGCAGACACCAGACATCGCATCGCCGGCGCTGCTGCCCGATAGAGGCGATGCGATCCACCACCCGCAGCGGCCATCCGGCCTGAGCAGAGCCGCAAGTCAGCGGCAGGCCTTCGCCGCCCTGTTCGACGCCTGGGAAGCCCGCCTCGCTGACGACGGCATACCCTGCAATCAGGCCCCGGCCCAGGGCCTGCAGTGCCTCCGCCACACCGGCAGCTGGCCCGACTTGCTGCAGCTGGATCGCCCGGCCCTGTTGCAGCTCGAAGACGCCGCCGGCGAGCGCTTCTTTGCCGCTCTGCTGCAGATACGCGGCGACATGGCGCAAATTCAGATTGGTCAGGTGCTGCGCCAGGTCACCTTGGCTTCTTTGGCTGATGCCTGGCCTGGCAACGCGGTGGTGCTGTGGCAAATGCCACCTGACTATCGCGGCAGCCTGCGGGCCGGCGACCACCAACCAGGCGTTGCCTGGCTGCGTGAACAGCTGGCCGGGCTGATGGATCTGGACCTGTCTGCATCCGATCCGGAAAACTTCGACAGTCGCCTCGAGTCCGCCGTACGGGCCTTTCAGCGCGAGCATGCGCTGGAACCCGACGGCATCGCAGGCCCCAGAACCTGGATCATGCTGGCCAACCAGCTCGATCAACCGCCCCGGCTGAGTGGCCCTACCGACCTGACGGCGGGACGCTGAGATGTCGTACATACTGGACGCACTGAAGAAGTCTGAAGCCGAGCGGGTCCGCAAGGATCCGGCAGCGATGCTGGTACAGGAGCCGCCCCGTGCCGGGCAGCCGGGCTGGCTGATTCCAGTTGTGGTCGTGCTGGTGGCGCTGAACCTGGCCAGTCTGGGCGGCTGGTTGTACTGGCAGAACCGGGCTGTTGTCCCAACAATGGTGACAGAGACGCCGGCAGTCGCCGATGCCCAGCCCATTGTCCGGGAAACGCCAGCTGTAACCGATCCAGCTGTGACCGATGAAGTGCCCGTCGAGGTCAGCGAGCCGGCCGAACAGGTGATCCGTCCGGCCACCGCGCGCGCCGGCACGGCTTCTGCAGGAACTGTCGTGCAACCCGATGCGAGCAGCCGCACAACCGCCTCGACACAGACGTCGGAGCAGCCATCAACAGAGTCGGTGGCGGCCCAGGCCGTGCGGCCAGCCTCACTGCCAGCTCAGGTGCAAAGCCGGTTGCCGCGGCTCAGTTTCTCCACCCATATCTATGCCGACGACCCGGCTTTTCGGCGCGTTGTGGTCAACGGTGAACGCGCCGTCGAGGGCGACCCCCTAGGGCCTGACCTGTGGCTGCAGGAAATCACCGACACCGGTGTGGTGATCCGTTTCGAGGATCACCTGGTACGCCTCGACATCCTGCAAGACTGGCGTTCCTGACAACCTGATTATCCGCCTCCGCCCAGCCGGTCCAGCCGATTGCTCAGCTCTGACAGTCGCGCATTGATCTGCATGCGATGGGCGTCTATGGCCTCGATGGCTTCGTCATGGCGGTCCACACGCCGCACCAGGCCGGACTCAAGCCGGGCCAGCGTCTGCCGTGCCGAGGCGACCTGTTCACGCAATTCACGTTGTTGCTCTACCAGGCTGCGCTGCTGGGCTTCCATATCCGCCAGGTTGTCCATAACTGCACTGTATTCGGCCAGAGCCTGCTCATGGCTGCTGACCTGATTGCGAACCGCCTCCATACGCCCGGACAGCTCGCTGAGCTGCCCGGTGTGCCGCTCGATGGCGGCCTGATTCTCTTCGATCCAGCGACGATTGCGTTGATTGCTGACATCCCACAACTTGCGGATCTCAGACTCCCAGAAGTTGAGCTGATCATGAATCTCGGAGCCGGTCTCCCCCAGGGCTTCATCAGTCATTTGCAGACGTGACTCAAGCTGCATCAACCGCTCATCGGCATCA
>SKXG01000318.1 GCA_007128525.1 Pseudomonadales bacterium
CAATAAGGCTGAGCCGCAATCTGAGCACTGATGCCAGCGTCTGCGAGCGTTGCCACCGCCGTCCAGATCCCTTAGTCTGCCCATATCACTCAGGCAGCGCGCCGGACCCTGCCAGGCATGAATAGCCAGAACAACATCGCTGTGCCCGTGGTACAAACCGAGCGTGTTGAATCATTGGATGTGCTGCGCGGCTTCGCATTGCTCGGCATCCTGGTGATGAACATCCAGTTGTTCGCCATGCCACAGGCCGCTTACAGCAACCCAAGCGCCTGGGGCGATCTGAGCGGCGCCAACTACCTGGTCTGGCTGGTGGGTCACCTGCTGACTGATCAGAAGATGATGACCATCTTCTCGATGCTGTTCGGCGCCGGCATCGTACTCTTCATCGAACGCGCCGAGCGGCACACAAACCGCACGGTCGCCCTGCATCTGCGCCGCAGCTTCTGGCTGATGGTGTTCGGAATTCTGCATGCGTACCTGCTGTGGTACGGCGACATCCTGTTTGTTTACGGCTTGTGCGCTTTCATCGTCGTCTGGTTCAGACATTGGCGACCGTCCAGCCTGATCCTGCTGGGCACGCTGTTTCTGGCTGTCTCCACCAGCATCTATCTCTATGCTGGCTGGTCGCTGCCGTACTGGCCGGAAGACGTCCGGTCGGGTTTCGTCTTGGAATCCTGGCACCCGGATCTGGCAGGCGCAGCCGCTGAGATCAACGCATACCGTGGAGGCTGGCTTGAGCAGATGGCGCACCGTGTACCGGCCGCTCTGGAGATGCAGACGTTCATTCTGATGATCTGGGGGTTCTGGCGGGCAGCAGGATTGATGCTGATCGGCATGGCCCTGTACAAGCTGGGTGTATTAAGCGCGCAGCGTTCGCCAGCCTTCTACACCAAACTGGTCGCAGTGGGCGTGTTGATTGGCTTACCCATGGTCAGCTACGGGGTGTATTGGAACTTTGCCAATGACTGGGGCCCGCTGTCGCTGTTCTATGGCTCGCAGTTCAACTACTGGGGCAGTCTGCCGGTCAGCCTGGCCTGGGTGGCCGCGGTCATGCTCGCCTGGCAGCGTCAGCTGCTGCCCAGACTTCTTGCACGGCTGGCCGCTGTGGGGCGAACCGCGTTCAGCAACTACATACTGCAGACGCTGATCTGCACCAGCATCTTTTACGGCCATGGTCTGGGCTTGTTTGCGGATGTGCCAAGAACCGGACAGATCGCCATAGTATTGGCTGTCTGGATCGTTCAGCTGGTGCTGTCGCCACTGTGGCTGCGTCACTTTCGCTTTGGACCGCTGGAGTGGCTATGGCGGTGCCTGACGTATTGGCAGTGGCTGGGCATCCGAACTCGGGTGGTCTGATCGCGTCACCGTCAGCATCCTGCGCCTGCAAAGCTGAAAAGCGCCCGATCGGATTCGGGCGCTGATCAAGGTCAGCCCAGGTCCAGTCCATCGAAGTCGCTGGCATCATGGCGTTCCGGCAATTGCTTCTCCGGGGCGCCCCAGGTCTTGTTCACCATCCTGCCGCGCTTGACGGCCGGCCGCTGGGCAATTTCGTCGGTCCAGCGCAGCACATGGGTATAGGTGTGGGCTTCCAAAAACTCGGCGGCGCCATACACGGCATTCTTCACCAGGCCTCCGTACCAGGGCCAAATCGCCATATCTGCGATCGTGTAGCTATCTCCAGTGATATACCGATGCTCGGCCAGCTGGCGATCCAGCACATCAAGCTGGCGCTTGACCTCCATGGTGTAGCGGTTGATGGGGTACTCCAAAGGCTCCGGAGCATAGGCGTAGAAGTGACCAAAGCCGCCGCCGAGAAATGGCACGGCACCCGTGTGCCAGAACAGCCAGGACAGACACTCGGCCCGTCCCACCCGGTCTTCGAGCATAAACTCGGAAAACTTCTCCGCCAGATACAACATGATGGCACCGGACTCAAAGATCCGCACCGGCGGGTCTTCGCTGCGATCCAGCAAGGCTGGTATTTTTGAGTTCGGATTGATCGCCACAAACCCACTGCCAAACTGATCGCCCTCATTGATTCGGATCAGATGGGCATCGTACTCGGCGCCCTTATGGCCCAGCGCCAACAGCTCTTCCAGCAGAATGGTCACTTTCATGCCATTCGGGGTGCCAAGCGAGTAGAGCTGCAGCGGGTGTTTGCCCGTCGGCAGTTCCTGATCATGAGTCGGCCCTGCAACAGGCCGGTTAATGTTCGCGAACCGGCCCCCGCCGGCACCTTCGGCGCTCCAGACGCGCGGGGGCTTATAGGCCTCATCAGTCATCGAAAACCTCACAGTGGTTGGACGTCAATTCAGTTCAGGTGTCGCGCAAATCGGTAGGCACCAGAATACCGGCATGCTTGGCCAACAGCACGTCGAATACGGCCACACTGGCCGGGTACTGACGATAGCGCGGCACAGGAGGAGGTTATCGATACCGTTTGCCAACGGCCGCGCAATGAGCTGTCCTGACACACTCAAAAATTATAGGTCAGCGACGCCGTCATCAGATTGCCCGCATTGCCGAATGCTGAATCATCGCTGCCGGCAAAGAACTGCCCCAATACTCTGAAGTCGTAGTCCTGCGCCACCGACCAGGTCAGTGCCGGACTGATGAATGCCGAACTTTCATCCGGATACCAGATAACGGCTAGTGAGCCATCCAGCAGAGGATGAATCGGG
>SKXG01000286.1 GCA_007128525.1 Pseudomonadales bacterium
ACTGACGCTCCTGTCAATCCGTGACTACTAACACTTTAGGCAGTGTCAGGCATGGATGGTGGCCCCTGCAACTCGACCTGTGTATCGAGTTGTGTAAGCTTTCTTACACCTCTTGGCCTTTCCGCTGGGCTGTGCCACTCTGATTATGGTCAATCGAATCGCCCCGCCATCATGAAGTACAGCCTCATCATCTACGGCGCACCGCACGTCAGCCAGGCCCCGGCCTCGGCACTGGCCTTTGCCAGAGCCGCCCTGGAAGCCGGCCATGAGCTGCGCCGGGTATTTTTCTATGCCGACGGCACACTGACGGCCAACGCGCTCACCATACCGCCGGAGGATGAATCGGATGTCATGCAGGACTGGGCAACACTGGCGCAGGCGCATGACATAGAGCTTGCGGTCTGTATTGCTGCCGCGCTAAAGCGCGGCCTGCTCAATGCCGAAGAAGCAAGCCGGCACGAGAAGTCTGGCGGCAATGCGCATCCGGCTTTCGTCATCACTGGATTGGGTCAGTTGGTCGACAGTCTGATTGATGCCGACCGCGTTATCAGCTTTCATGCCTGACAGCAGCGGAGAACCCATGCCTGCTCGCCATGTTCTGTTTGTTCTGCGCCATGCCCCCTATGATGGCGCTGCTGCCTGGGAGGCGCTTGATGCCATGTTGGTGACCGGTGTTTTTGATCAGCAGGTCAGCGCGCTGTTCCTGGATGACGCTGTCTGGCAGTTGCTGCCCGATCAGCAGGCTGACCGGATCGGTCGCCGCAATGTCGGCAAGGCGTTGACGGCATTGCCGGACTACGGCATCGAGCAGCTGTTCGTCAGTTCGTCAGCCCTGGCGCAACGCGGTATCGACGCCAAAGGCTTGGCAGTTCCGGTAACACTGGTGTCCGAGACTGAAGCGGCCAGCTTGATTCAACGCCAGGATGTGGTGCTGAGCGGATGAGCACATTGCATCTGGCCAATCACGGTGGGCCCACGCATCCGGGATTGCGGTCCTGCCTGCAGTATGTTCAGTCGGGCGATGTAATCCTGCTCTACGAAGACGGCGTCTACGCGGCGGTCATGGCGCTCTGGGAAAAGCTGGGCGCTGGCAGGGAACTGCCGGACATCAAACTGTATGTGCTCGACACCGATGTTCAGGCCCGTGGCCTTGATGACCGCCTGCACCCAGACGCGAAGCAGATCGACTACGCCGGCTTCGTTCGTCTCACGGAAGCCTGTCAGCCGGTTGTCAGCTGGCCGTGAATCGTCCCGATGTCGTAAAGTGGGCAGCAGTATGAATGCGACCGCACAGGATAAAGAGGGTTTTCTGCGGGATCGGAGTCAGTGGAACCCGGACGTTGCGACAGCGCTTGCCGCTGAAGCCGGCATCGAGCTGACCGAGACCCATTGGCTGGTGCTGCACCTCGCCCGCGATTTCTACGCACGAACCGGTCTGTCACCGGAAATGCGCCCGCTGGTCAAGATCGTGCGTGAGGCACTGGGGCCCGACACGGGCAGCAGCATCGGCCTGATGCAGTTGTTTCCACCCAACCCGGCCAAACAGGTTGCGCGAATTGGCGGCTTGCCAAAGCCAACAAATTGCCTGTAATTGCAGCCGCTCAGAAATTGACAACGTGACCGATGATCAGGGTGCCGGGGCCCTCAGGTTTCGCTTCGTCGATCAGCGCCGGCAGAGTGCTGAGCGTGCCACGGATGACCTGTTGTGACGCCAGCGTGCCATTAACAACCGCTGCTGCCGGCAGCTCAGGCGTTGCGCCCTGGGCAATCAGCTGCTGGCACAGTGGTTGTGCCGACCGCAGGCCCATGTAGATCACCAATGTCTCATCCTCGGCATCAGGTCGGATGCCGGCCAGATTGACGGCACCGTCCTGCAATCGCGCGGTAAGAAAACGGACACTCTGTGCCCAGTCGCGATGCGTCAGGGGTATACCGGCATAAGCGGCGCAGCCGAGTGCCGCAGTGACACCCGGTATGATTTCAAAGGGAATATCCGCCTGCAGCAGTGCTTCCATTTCCTCGCCGGCGCGGCCGAAGATCATCGGGTCACCACCCTTCAGACGCACCACACGCTCGTTGGCCCGGGCATGCTCAAGCAACAGCGCATTGATGTCGTCCTGCCGCGAACTGCTGCCCCGCCCGGCCCGCTTGCCCACGTTGACCTTGATCGCATCGCGACGCACCAGCTCAAGTACACCGCCAGAAACCAGGCTGTCATAAAACACAATGTCGGCCTGCTGCAGACAGCGCAGCGCACGGATGGTCAGCAGCTCCGGATCGCCGGGCCCGGCACCGACCAGCGATACAAAACCAAGTGGTGGGAACTCGCCGCTCGCAAGCAACGTATCCACTTGTGCTTCAGCCTCTGCTTCACGCCCTTCGTACACCAGTTGGGCGATGGGGCCAGCAGCAAGATCTTCCCAGAACTGACGGCGTTCACCCATGCTGGCAAAGCGCTGCCGGACTTTGTCACGCAGGCGTCCGGAAAACTCGGCGAGCTGACCAAGACCGGCGGGCAGTGCCGTCTCGATCCAGCCTCGGATCAGGCGTGCGAGCGTCGGCGATGCACCACCGGTAGAGACAGATATCAACACCGGATCGCGGCGGATGATAGCCGGAAATATCGCGGTGCACAGCGCCTGATCGTCCACGGTATTGACGAAAATATTGTGCTGCTC
>SKXG01000377.1 GCA_007128525.1 Pseudomonadales bacterium
CCTTCGGAGATGTAGGGCCGGACCTGGGAGAAGAAGAAATTCGGGTACTTCGAGCGCAAATCGGCGGGGTTCTCATAACCGAGCCGCTCGGATTCGCCGCTCTCGCGGAACTCGGTAAACAGCTTTGGCAGCTTTTGAATGTAGTGTGGATCGGCCATCTGCCCGATCAGGTCGGCAGCGCGCACCAGGCCGCCGATGCTGGCCGTTTGCTGGTAGTGGCTCTCCGGGGGTACCGGAAAGCGGGTCATCTCGATGTGGGCACAGACGGCATCGGCATCGACCAGTGACTCCTGGCCGAAGCGCTCGCGCACGAACAGGCAGCCGCGCGTCACGTGATAGGGCGACAGATAGGCATCCGTCGCGCCTACCGGCGGCGTGACGGTGTCGCCGAACTCGTTGACCACATAGGTGCCGTCGCGGTCGCCCCGCAACAGGCCACGCACGAAGCCGATGTCATGGTGCAGCAGCGCCAGCAGGGCATTGAGCCAGTCATCCCCGCTCAGGTCACCCTGCGACATCAGCCGGCCCCACAGGATGGTCTGACCACAATCGGTGACCAGCACGGTGTGGTTCATGTCGTGATAGGGGCAGTCGGAGTTATTGATGGCTTCCAATGCCATTCGGGCACTCTGTTCGAGCAGGCAGACCTTGGCCGGGTCGGCCTGCGGAAAGGCCTTGGCATAGGTGTCGGCCAGGTTTTGAACAAAGTGATCGATGACGATCTGACTCGGGCTGAACATCGGTGCGGCGTCCCACGGCGGCTTTGCCGCAGTTTAATGCACGTTGCCCTGTCTGCAACGTGGACAACTGCCCAAATCCGTCAAGTGACAGCGCGGGTTCTCATGAATAGAATCGGGTCTGATTCTGGTGCTGGTGAGCCGCTTTCATGGTGAATCTGGAGCTACGTCACCTGCGCACGCTTGTGGCCCTGCGGGATACCGGCTCGCTGGTGGAGGCGGCCGAGCGCGTCTTTCTGACGCAGTCGGCGCTGTCGCATCAGATCAAGGATCTTGAAGAGCGCATTGGCGCGCCGTTGTTTATACGCAAATCGCGTCCGGTAACCTTCACCAGCGCGGGTCAGCGGCTGCTGCGCCTGGCTGATGACGTCCTGCCGGCAGTGCATGCCACGCAGCGCGACCTGGAACGGATATCCGGCGGTGAAGTCGGCCGGCTGTTCATGGCCATTGAGTGCCACAGCTGCTTTGAGTGGCTGTTACCGGCCATCAATGCCTTTCGCGAAGACTGGCCGGAAGTCGAAATCGACATCTCCGGTGGCTTCAACTTCGCGCCGCTGCCCGCCCTGGCCCGGGGCGATCTCGACCTGGTGGTGACGGCCGATCCGGTGCCGGACATGGACCTCCACTACTGGCCGCTGTTCTCGTACGAGGCCCAGCTGGCCGTTGGCGTGAAGCATCCACTGGCGGAGCGGCCATGGGTCGAGCCGGCGGATCTGGCGGACCAGGTGCTGATCACCTATCCAGTGGAAACGGCGCGCCTGGACGTCTTCAAGCACTTTCTTGAGCCTGCCAATGCGGAGCCGGCGCGGCTGCGCACGGCCGAGCTGACGACCATGATCATTCAGCTTATTGCCAGTGGGCGCGGCGTGTCCTGCCTGCCGAACTGGGCGCTGCACGAGTATTTGCAGAAGGACTATGTGGTGGCGAAGTCGCTGGGTGAGGAAGGCGTCTGGCCGACGCTTTATGCGGCGGTGCGCTCCGGTGAAGAGTCGCTGGCCTTTATGCGCGGCTTCGTGGAAACGGCCCGTACAGCCTGTTTTGACACCCTGATCGGCATCGTGCCGCACATGGAAGAAGACGCAGATTGAACAGTGGGCGCGGACTGGGCAGGAAGGCCCAGCCCGGCCGGAGCGGCGCGTGTCAGTCGCCGGAGCTGCCGCTGCTTTCCCGCTCTGCCATGGCGCGGCGCAGTTCTGCGACGTCGCGCTGCATTTCGCTCACCCGGAAAATCAGATCCGGCAGCTGGTCGGCGATGCGCCACACCAGATAAGCAATCCCGGCAACCAGCAGGAAGATGAAGAAACTCATTGTGTGACTCCCAGATTCACGCTAACAGATGCACGCTAAGGTTTGAGGCCGGCCGGCGTCTGCATGGTTTGCAGCTCGGTGATGCCCGGCCTGAGATCCTGCCATTGTCCATCAAAGCTCAACCATACCACAGCGCACGGCACCATGGCCGCGACCCGACCGTTGCCCGCCAGCATCAGAGCAGCCTCTGTGATGGTCGGGTTGTGGCTGATGATGGCCAGCCGTTTGCAGTCGCTTGCGGTCTCCTGCACCACGCTGAGCAGGGTCTCGAACGTCGGATTGTACAGCCTATGCTCGGCAAATCGCACCGGCGCTGGATCGCCGAAGCTGTCTCCGATCAGCTCGGCAGTTCGGGTGGTGCGTGCGGCATCACTGTGCACCAGCCATTCGGGCCGCTCCGGTTGTGTGGCAAGCCACTGGCCCATGGCTCGTGCCTGCGCCTCGCCCGTCGCCGACAACGGCCGGTCGAAATCCCGGCCGCTCCTGCTGAGGTTGGCTGCGTCGGCATGGCGAATCAGCCACAGATGACGCTTTTGCTGCATGGCCGGCCTCCAGGCGGATCAGTAAAGCATTACTCGTACAGCGCGAAGAATTCCTCGAAGGCCTTGAACTGGTTGCCAGCCGCCGAG
>SKXG01000341.1 GCA_007128525.1 Pseudomonadales bacterium
CTTGAAAATACTCCATCAAGGCAGGATCCACCGTATCCAGGCCGAAGACGCGACCAATGAGAGAACGGCTCGGACTAACCAAGAGGCTGGAGAGCACACCAACTGTGGCGCTGGTCCAGTTGCCGTCAGAAACCACATAGAAGTCATCAATGCTTTGACCGTCTGTCGATTTCAACAGTACGTAGTTGGTTCCTTCAGCATAGTCGTATCGAATCAATGGCCCTCTGACACCGTCAATCTCACGTATGCGGACGAAGTGGGCCCACCCTTGTTCGATTTTCATCACCTCGATCATGCGATCAGCCATATCACCGGCGCCCATCAGAAAGCCGCGCTTATACTGCGACTGCAGTCTCTGATCATCACTGAACAGCGCAGCGGCTCTTAGCGCCAGGGCGTTGAGGTTTATCAGACCATGTAACGCCTCAACGTCGTGCATGTTGAGCGCATCGGCATACTTCAGGCCGACTTCGGCCAAGTCGGCGTCAGTTGGCGCGCTGTACACCGGTGTAGTTATCAGACTAAAAGTGCAGGCGAATAGAAGATATCGAAGCATTGTCATAAGGCAGGCCACAGCCAGGATATTGATCGGATACAGGTTTTTTCAGGGCAATTCGTAGCAGCTTACTGGTTCAAAGCGGATGAAACCGGACTACGATCAATCAATCACGCCTAATGGCGTCACACAAATGTATAGCGGTAGCCAGTGATTAGGATCTCGCCACATGGCAGTTCTGCAGACGACGTTGTACTGTAGACACTCGCTAAGGCGCACGAAATCGCCACGCACGACACTAAAATGAAACGCACCAGGGGAGTTATCATGCCAGTTGTGACCACCCGTACAGGCACCGTGGAAGGCATGTTGCGGCAAGGCCACCAAGCCTACCTCGGCATACCTTTCGGCGCTCCCGTTTCCGGACGTAACCGCTTCGCTGCACCGCAACCCGCCGAAGCCTGGCAAGGTGCGCGGGCAGCCACGGCTTTTGGCAACGCCGCACCACAGGGTGATCATCCCATTCCTGGTTTTGCCGCGTCCGGGACAAAGTCGGAAGACTGCCTCTACCTGAACGTCTACACGCCTGCGGCTGATGACAAACAGCGGCCAGTGCTGTTTTGGATACATGGTGGCGGCTTCACGCATGGCTCGGGTTCGGAGGCCCTGGTAGCTCTCCCGAGTCTGCTGCAAAGCTGGCGGACAGCTTCCTAAAGCAGCTTGGTCTCGGCACTGGAAGTGCAGCGCGAGCGCGGGAGCTGCCGTGGCAGGAATTGATTGCCGCGCAGAGCGCCCTGCCCGGTGGCGTGGCTGGTGCACGTCTCGGACCAGTCATCGACGGCAGACATTTGCCGCTATCACCGTACCAGGCGGTGCAGCACGGACAGGTCAGCGACAAGCCATTATTGTTGGGCAGCAACCGTGATGAGGTTAAGCTGTTTAACGTCGGTGGTGGAGAGCGGCGTCCAATTGCGGACAGAGACTTCCCGAAGCTGATGCGAGCCACACTGCCCGGCGCTTCCGATGAGCAGATTCAGGCGCTCATCGACACTTATCGCCAATCAAGACGCGCACTGAATCTGCCCAACGCGAACCCGGACATTCTGGATGCAATTACCAGCGATTTGCGCTTTCGCCTGCCGGCCATGAACCTGGCACTGGCCCAAGGGGCCGCCGGTGGCAACGCCTACCTGTACCTTTTCGATTGGGAATCACCGGCCCGTGGTGGACGCCTGGGCGCCTGCCACGCACTGGAGATGCCCTTTGTCTTCGGGACGCTCCATGCGCCGACGCAGGACCGCTTTGCCGGCAAGGGTCCGGATGCGGAACAGCTGTCAGCACAGATGATGGACGCCTGGATTGCCTTTGCTCGGAACGGCGACCCGAGCCATGGGGACATTGGACCGTGGCCGCTTTACGATGGCGAGCAGCGGCTAACGATGCGATTCGGCAGGCAATCGGGAGTGGCAGTGGATCCGCTCGTTGATGAGCGGCGGGCGCTCTCTCGCCTATTGCAGCCAGCCTGACCACCGTCTCACCAAGGACCGGGATACCCGCCGTCGTTCAGCTGGATTTAACAAGCTTGCGCAGTGCCGGCATCACTTCTTTGCTGAGCCCTTCACGGCCGGCGCCAACGAAGTACATGTGTCGAATTCCTAATTCAACCAACGGCTGCAGGCGGTCGACGACCTCCTCCGCTGTGCCAATCACACTGAACCAATCCACAAACTCGTCATTCAAGTGTCTGGTATGGGGCGCAGCGCCCTCGGTGTGTTGGCGCGTATCATAGTCTGTGACCAGCCGTTCTGTAACGCGGCGCATGATCGCGGGTTGCGCCTGCATGTCCATGCCCTTCGATGCACTGAAATGGGCAAAGGTGGCAACAGACCCTTTAATGGCTTCTCTCGCATCTGACTTGTTCGTGTTAACAGCGACGTTGACATAAGCACCGATCTCAACATCACCAGGATCACGGCCCGCCTCCATCGCGCCATTGCGAACTTGTTGTATTCCCCAAGATATACGCTCCGGGTCAGCACCCACAGCAAGGGTAACCCGTTCCGCAAGCCCGCCGGCCATCCTCAGTGACTTAGGCCCCGACCCGACCATATCCACGGGAACCTTGCCCACATCAATCCGATCGAACCACTTCAGCCGGCTCTCGAACCCGC
>SKXG01000022.1 GCA_007128525.1 Pseudomonadales bacterium
AAGGCCCATTTCGAGGTGCCGCACCCAATGCCGAACTCTATGCCGTCAACGTGTACTGTACGGGCTCGCCATCCGGACAGCTTGCCCAGATTGTCGGTGGGCTCTCATGGCTGGCCGAACAGTCCATCCCGGTGATCAACATCAGCCTGGTTGGCGCCGACAATCGTCTGCTGGCGCAGATCGTCGCGCAGCTGTCAGAGCGCGGACATCTGCTGGTGGCCGCCGTTGGCAATGATGGTCCCAATGCACCACCGCTGTATCCGGCCGCCTATGAAACCGTGGTCGGTGTTACCGCCGTCGATGCTCAGAATGAAGTCCTTCTGGAAGCTGTGCGCGGACCTCAGGTGGAGCTGGCAGCGCCGGGTGCGGACATGGCCGCAGCCGGCCTCAATGGCCAATTCGTCGCCGTTCGCGGCACGTCATTCGCAGCCCCGATCGTCGCCGGACTGCTGGCAAACCAGCTGCCTGCACCCAACGCCGATGCAGCTGCCGCGGCACGTCGGCAGCTACGCCGGCAGGCGGGCAGCAAGCACAAGCCCGACGCTGGCTACGGCCTGGTCGGAACCCAGGTCCGCATCAGCCCGGCGGTCGCCAACCTGACGCTCCAGGAATAATTTTTTTTCCGACGGCGGGAAGAAATCCCGCTCACCGGACGTCAACTGCATGAAGGCCCACAGCAAAGGAGGAAGCCTCATGCAAAACGTCCAAAATACTGTGAACCGAAACAACTTCCGCAAGCCGTCTGTGCCGACTGGTGTGGCATCGACGCTTCTGGTAGGCGCGCTGCTGCTGAGTGGCCCGGCCGTTGCCGGACTCGGCGGTGCTCTGAATGCAGGTGCTGATCTCAGCACTCGAACCGAACTCGACGCTGGCAGCCGCCTGGATGGGCGTATCGACTCCGGCGTTGATGCCCGAGTGGACACACGGATCGACGCCCGTGTCGAAGCCAGTGCCGAAGGCATGACCCGTGCCGAAGAACGCCGCATTGGCGTTGACATCGACGCCAATGAGCGTGTGGATGCCAATGTCCGACTGGATGCTGAGAAAGGCTTGCAGGAAGCAAAACGCCGCGCCAATGCCAGCGCCAGTACGGCGCTGATGCTGGCTGAAGATCAGAGCGCTCAGGCGCGTGCGGACATCGAAGCCGGTGCGGACAGCGCGATCGAAACGAGTCGTCAGGAGCGGCGTCGTGCTGCGGCAGCGCTTAACCAGGCCCACCAGGCCGCGGTTGAAGCCGAGGCTAATGCCGAAGTCAGCGGCAAGGCAGATGCCTCGGGTGCCGCCAACGCAGAAGGCAAGGCCGACAGCAGCACCGGCTCCTGATCAGACAACCCACTCCCCTTGAGCGATTCCGGGCTGCAGCTCAGCTGCCGCCCGGTTTTTTTGCCCACCTTAATCAGGCGCGACTCTCTTTCAAGCCAGCCCACTTGAGTATGGTAATCATCGGACACCACCGTGTGAACGCAGACTGCATCAGATTCAGGGCCACGAAGGCCGTGAACAAATACCAGGCCGGGTGCAGGAAGTATCCAAGCACCACAGACAACAGAACAAAGAATCCGGCAATCAGTCTCAAGGCTTCATCAATCGTCATGGTCTGTCTCCTTAAAGGTTATAGCGCAGCCTTACGAAGACACTGCTGTCCCGTTCGAACTGCCCGTAGAAAGTGGACGGTGCATTGCCGCCAAACAGATTGGCGCCGACATTGATCTGCAACTGATCGCTGATGCGATAACGTGCTGTCGGGCGCAGGAAGTAGTCCTTATCGCTGGGTGAGTAAAAACTCATCAGCCCAAGGATCAGGTTGTCTTGCATCAGTCGCCATGTGATGCGCGCAGTCACCACATGACGGAACTCGTCAGGCCGGTATGCCGAGTCAAAAGGCCAGTTCTCACGCACCGCGTCATAATCCTGCAGCCACTCCAGGTAGTACTGCGTTCCCAGACTGACATTGGTCACCAGCTCACGCTCGTAACCGGCCAGAAACCGAAGTTCCGAGGCCGGCTGGTTCGGATCGTCACCATCACGGTTATTGACCGCGTCATACCAGGCAGCTTCGAGGTTATACAGGCCACCGGCCATCGGACCGCGCAGGCTGCCGCCCAGTGCGTTGAGCCTGGCGAACGTGGCGCGCTCGGCCGCAGGATCGAATGCCAACGGCTGCCCGGTGTAGCCACGATAGCCATACAATGCCCACTCCTGACTGCCCACCATGCCGTAAATTCGAAGCGCTGCTTCACTGTTGCGCAATGTGCGGTCCGGCCGGGCTCCACGCAATTTCGGCGGAGCGGCAACCAGGTCACCGGCGGCTGGATCAAAGTACGCCAGACGTACACCATCAACATACCTGTCCGCCTCAAATACCGGCAGCCACACGGTATCGACATTGACCTGCTGGCCAAACCATGTGGTGCGAATCAGATTGGCGGGTGCACGCAGGTACTCATCATCACGGCCCGTCAGGAAACTGTTCCAGTCTTTCGGAAACAGGTCATTAAGAAATAGCAGGTCGCCAGTACCCCAGGTCAGGGCCTGCCGGCCGGCCCGCACATCAATGCTGTCACCGACGGAGAAGCTCACCATGGCCTCACGCACATCAAAATCCAATGACTCCTCAACGCCATCAGCAGTGGCGTCCACCTTCAATCGCCATACAGATCGA
>SKXG01000442.1 GCA_007128525.1 Pseudomonadales bacterium
CTTCGACATCCACCCGCAATGCACAAAGCCGCCGCCAGAAGCAGAATGACAACCTAAACTGAGGATCTATGACGACAGCTTCCGAGTTCCTGATCATTGGCCACCGTGGCGCTGCCGGCCTGGCGCCCGAGAACACCCTGCCCTCGTTCCGCAAAGCGCTGGAGCTGGGCGTCGACGCCATCGAACTGGACGTGTATTCGATCGAAGGCGAATTGCTGGTGTTCCACGACGACACACTCGATCGCACCACCAATGGTACGGGCGAGATTCAGGCCCAGTCTCTGACCAGTCTGCGCGAGCTCGATGCCGGTCAAGGCGCCCGGGTTCCATTGCTTGAAGAGGTTCTCGATCTGGTAGACGGTCAGGTGCTGGTCAATATTGAACTCAAGGGACCGGACACGGCAGAACCCGTGGCCGCCCGCCTGGGCGACTGGCCATCGACCCGTTTCCTGGTGTCGTCCTTCTACCACGGTGAGCTGACCCGCTTTCACCAGCTGGCGCCTGCTGTCCCCACGGCGCCACTGTTCAGCAAGACGCACGCCCGGATGTTCGACATCGCCGAGTCGCTGAATGCCTGGTCCATCAACCTGTCGCGCCGCATTACCTCAAGCAATCTGCTGGCTGAGATCCGGCGGCGCGGCTACCGCAGCCTGATCTATACAGTCAACGACCCGGAAATGGCCCGGCACCTGGCTGCCGACGGTGCATCCGGCATCTTTACCGACTACCCGGACCGTTGTGGACGCGCCGCCCTGGGGCTCTGATCGTCCTCGGCCTCGCGCTCCAGTGCCGACAACTGCTCGCGCAGGTCATAACCTTTATCGGTGACGATGGCCTCAAGCACCTCGAGACGTTGACGCAAGTGCCTGACCTCCTCGCGCAGCAACTTTTGCTGCTCACCACCGTCGCCCTTCAGCTTTCGACTCTTTCGCACATGCTCGGTCCAGATGGCGGACAGTGGGATCGTCATCAACACTGCAAAGCAGAGAAATACGAAGGTCCAGAAACTCATCAGCTTGCTCTCCAGTCGTTGCAGGCGGCTCGAAGCACCTGAGGCGTCAGGGCCGCGCCCCTTTGCCATCCAGTTCGTTCAGCTCTCGCTGCAAATCATAACGACCGGAGGTCACATAGGCTTCCATATCGCGCAGTCGCTGTTCCGCACGGCCCATCCGCGCCGCAGCGCGGCGCAGCAAATCGGCCACGCCCGGCTCAGCGGCGTTGCGGTCAGCCCCGTTGGCGGTTGCCGACAGTCGCTCGTCTGTCTCCTCCGCGCGCACAGCCTGGCGCGCGCGATGGCTCAGCCAGATCCGCATGCCCAGACCACCGACGATATAAGCCGGCAGAACGAAAGTCGGCATAAAGATCAGACCGGTTATCATCAGTACCCGGACGATCCAGGTCTCAATACCCAGATAATCGGCAATATCCCGACAGACGCCCAGCACCAAACCGCGCCGGCGTACTCGGCGAGGAAAGTTACCCTTGTACTTGTATTTGTACTTGTACTTGTCACTCCTGGAGAAGTGCTTCCCTAACTCGGACAGTTCTGAAAGCTGCGACAGATCTGACAGGTCCGACAGGTCCAGATCCAGCGTCAGGTCAATCTTCAGGTCGTCGCGGTTGGATCGACCTGCTGCCCGACGAGCTGCGTCACGAGCACGCCTGGCCTCGACCCTGGCACGCTTTGCCTCCTCGCGGGCCTGCTGGTAGGCGCGTCGCGCTTCGCGCTCTGCTTCACGATAGCGCTCATAATCTGAATCCGTCATCGACCATGCTCCTCAACCCGATCGTTCGAACGCTCTCGACGCCAATCCGGTGTCTGTGCGTCCAAAATCGCCTCCAGGGTGCCTATGCGTTCCGCCATCAGTTCGGCCTGCTCCGTCAAGCGCTGCAGCAGACGACGCTCTTCCTCGGTCAGCTCGTGCCGGGACCGCTGCTTGCTGCGATAGTGCATGAAGATCCAGAACGGGACCACCAGGCCAAGAAACACCAGCGTCGGCACTATAAAAGCGAGAATCAGCCCATCCATATTGATTACCTGTCTGCAGGGTCCGCCGTGGCTACCCTGTTGTCACTCCACGTTACCGGCTGCACATTACTCCTGGTCTTGCCGCCCCTCACTACTGCCTGACCGCAGCCTGGCCTTCAGGCTTTCCAGTTCGGCATCCACCGCCTCATCAGCCTCAAGCGCACGGATCTCATCGGCCACACTGCTCTTGCCCAGATCATAAACCTCAACCTGGCTTTCCAGGTTGTCGATTCTGCGCTCATAGCGCTCGAAGCGCTGCATGGCATCGTCAACCTGATTGCTGTGCAGCTGCTTGCGCGCGCCAAGCCGGGCCTGGGCATTCTTGCCGCGCAGCACCATGCTGCGCTGACGATTGCGGGCATCCTGCAACTTCTGCTGCAGCGCCTCAATATCGGTTCCCAGGCGCAGCAGCTGGTCTTCCACCACCTGCAGCTCCGATTCCGCCGCGCTGCGCAGATCGACTACCTTGCTCTTCTCCAGCAGGGCCCCTTTGGCCAGATCCTCACGCCCTTTGCGCAACGCCACTTCCGCCTTGCGCTCCCACTCTTCAGCTTCGACTGCGAGCTGTTCGTGGCGCCGCAGCAGCTCCTTCTTCTCGGCAATGGTCCGGGCCGAACTGGTCCGCACTTCC
>SKXG01000035.1 GCA_007128525.1 Pseudomonadales bacterium
ATACTCGCCATCGACCAGATGGCGTTGGCTGTGCTGGGACGGTTGTCGATGCGCGGCTCATGGGGCCAGTTGTTGGTATAGGTAATGCTCTTTCCGGGACGCTCCGCGGCCGCCGCCCATGACGTCCAGAAGAAGAAGGCAGGTACCAGTTCGCGCCGATACAGCGCCGGCACCGGGTCTTCCGGGATGGCGTACTTTTCCCGCAACTCGGACAGTGCCTCGGCATCGCCAAAGAGCGCAACATAATGCGCAGAGACCGCCTCAATGGCATCAGCCCGGTCTGCCGAAACCGTGATGGTTTCGGTGGCCTCGTCATAGGTGTTGGTTCGCAGTTCCTGTTTCAGACGTGCCTTCAGGGCGGCCTGCTGCTCAGGGCCAAGCTGTTCATAGTCCAGGCCATGGTCGCGTTGCGCCCAGTACGTCAGCAAAAAACTGACTTCCCGATGCAACCAGTCTGCCGTCCAGTCAGGCGCGACATAGGCGCCATGGCCCCAGATGGAGCCAAGCTGTTGCCCGCCCATGGATTGCCAGACCTGACGGCCGCGCTGCATCTGGTCGAGGGTGAACACAGTACGGCCGTCCTCGCTGACGACCTGTTCCGGCATTGGTGGTGCCTGGCGATAGATCTCGCCGCCTATGATGAGCAATGCACCAAAGGAAGCGATGAACATGATGCCCAGAATCCACCATAGTTTTCTTATGGGTGACATTGAGGCTCCTTGAGTAAACCGATGCGGTCGGTGGCCGTTTGGTTAAAGATGTAAAAATAATAGATGTTTAAGATGTGCGTGCAGTACGTGATTCCCACAAGTAGACAGGCAGTGGCCTTAAATGGGCTCTATATTCATCGTGGCAGCGATACAGATAGACGCTGAACTTGTATGCTTGGGTTTCGTGTTGCCGGAGTTCGTTTGTGCGATCAAAGTGGCTGGGCTTGATTCTGGTGTTGTGCAGCGTCGCCACACGGGCGGAATCACTGGTCGTGACGCCGGCAGAGATGCAGCAGTGGGAAGAGCATCGTTTCGCCGGCAGTACCCGCTATACGCTGGTTGAGATGGATGGCCGCGAGGCGTTACAGGCGCAGTGCGCGGCGGGTGAGGCGTCCGGCCGGTATCTGCGGCGCAGCATTGACCTGACAGAAACCCCGGTGCTTGAGTGGTCGTGGCGTGTCGATGACGTGCTTGACGGCGTCGATGAAAGAACCCGTGATGGTGATGACTATCCGGCGCGCGTCTATGTGGTGTATGAGCATCGGGTATTGCGCTGGCGCACGCGGGCGCTGAACTATGTCTGGGCGAGTGAGCAGCCTGCGGGCTCGGACTGGCCCAATGCCTTTGCCCGGCAGGCCCACATGATCGCCGTGCGCTCAGGTGAGCCCGATGCACCCGGCTGGTTTCGGGAGCAACGCAATGTGCGGGACGACTTTCGCCGCTATCATGGCCGCGATATCGATGAAATTCAGGTTGTTGCCATCATGACGGATTGCGATAACGCGGGTCAGGCCCTGGAAGGCTGGTACGGGCGCATCCGCTTTCTTTCCGAAGACCAGGCCGATTTGGAGCGCCATCGTGAGAACTGAGTACCAGGCCGAGATCGACGCAGCGTTGCATTGTCTTGATGCATTTATGTCAGCGTTCAATGCCAGGGATCTAGCGGCGTTTGACCAGACCTTCAATTTTCCAAGCATCCGGCTCGCGTCAAACCGACTGGTCATCCTCAACCAAGGTGACCACAAACCCCAAATGTTCGAGCGAGGCGCTCTGGCAGATTGGGATCACTCCGCCTGGGAGCGGCGCGACGTCATCCACGCAGGGCCCGACAAGGTGCACCTGGATACCAGGTTCACGCGCTATCGGGATGATGGCTCAGTTATCGGTGGGTTCGACAGCATCTATGTGGTGACCTGTGAAGATGGGCACTGGGGAGTCAAAATCCGATCCAGCTACGCGCCCTGACATCGATAGGCCGTGTTGGCCGGCTTCGGAAAGCTGAGGCCGGTCATGGTGTGACCGGCCCCGCAGCGCAGGCTCAGGACGAGCCGATTGACAGCAGGTTCTCAACTGGCCGATAGGCCTCTTCCAGATAGTTCACGTCCTCATCGGCCAGGAGAATGTCGGCCGATGCGACCAACTGCTCGAGCTGCTCGACCCTTGAGACGCCAACCACCGGCGCGGTGATTTCCGGCTTGTTCATCAGCCAGGCCAGTGAGATCTGAGCCGGCGTTTTCCCGTATTTTTCCGCAACTTCGATGACGCGATCGGCAACGTCAAATACATGATCACCCCGGTACAGGCTTTCGGTCCGGTTGCGATCGCGGCCCTGTGACCGCTTGGTGCCGCCCTTGTCGAAGCTGCCTCTGTATGCGCCGGCCAGAATGCCGCGTGCCAGCGGCGACCAGGGCGTCAGCGCGACCCCGGTTCCGGCGCAGTACGGAATCATCTCGCGCTCTTCTTCCCGATACACCAGGTTGTAGTGGTTCTGCATGGAAACAAAGGGCGTCCAGCCGTTGGCCAGCGCCGTGTGCTGCAGCTCGGTGAATTGCCAGGCGAACATCGATGAACCGCCCAGGTACAGGGCCTTGCCTGCTTTCACAACGTCGTGCAGCGCTTCCAGCGTCTCTTCAATTTGCGTTTCCGCAGCGCCCGGAATGGCATGTGGGTGACGATGAATGACCAGGTGGTCCACATAGTCGTGCCCAAGGCGTTTCAGTGACGCATCGATGCCTTCCATGATGTGCTTGCGCGACAGGCCGCCCTGATTGGCGCCCCGGCCCATGGGCATCGAGACTTTCGTGGCCAGCACATACTCGTCCCGCGGCAGCAGCTCACGCAGCAGTGCGCCGACGACTTCTTCACTGGCGCCGATGCCATAGATGTCGGCGCAGTCAAAGTAAAACAGGCCGTGATCAATGGCGGCCTTGAAAATGGGGCGCGCTTCATCCGGCCCCAGTGTCCAGTCTCCCTGGTGTCCCCGGCCCGGTATGCCGAAATTCATGGTGCCGAGACAGAGTTCGGATACACGCAGGCCACAGTTCTGGCCCAGCTGTACGGCTTTAAGCATTGGATACTCCTGCTAACGTGGTGTCTGCAGCCATTGGCTGGCTGCTCGAGCAATCCCCCGGTGCCAGTCTAACAGCTGCCGCGCTGGCAGGTGTAAGGCGAGCTCTCAGAAGCGTGCCAGTGGCTGGACTTGTGATGGCACACCGTCAAAGGTTGCCTGTACCGACACGTTGAAGGTGACATTGGTGGTGTCTCTGCCCGCGGCCCGAATGGACTGTGGTTGCCGGGATTGCGGAAACAGGCCGCAGACCTCGCCCAGACCGCAGATTTGCAGGTTGTTGTTGAGGTCCGAGCCGGCGGCAATCAGGTATTCCGCGGGCTCAACGCCGTCAAACGAAAACAGATAGTCGCCGTTACCCTCTGCTTCGGCGATCACCTGGTAACGGGTCTCCAGCGTATCGGGGTCGAGCAGCAGCACGTACAGGAGGCCGGCGTCGGCGGCTTCCGAGGTGCCCACCTGCATCTGGACATCTACTGAGACGGTGTTGACGTCGGATGGAAAGCGCACGGTTGCCTGGTAGGGGCCATCCGGCAGGCCGTCACGGTCTACTGACAGCGTCCAGTCATAGGGTGAATCGCCGGGCTCAAGCGTCAGCCAGCCACTGGAATTTTCGGTCGGTGTCTCCAGCGCAAGCTCACCGCCACCGGCATTGCTCAGGCGGACCTGTTGCACGCTGCCGCTGGCGCCAAAGTTGACCAAGCCAGGCTCTACGCTGAGCATTGGGGATTGAGGTGCTGCTGTCGGGTCAAATGACAAAGCACTGTTGACCGCTTTCTCCGCGTTGATCAGGCCATGACCGAAGATCACATCCTGTCCTGGCATACCCAGATCGTCGGTTAGTTGATCCTGACGCAGCATCAGCTCAATGTCTTGGGGGCCGAGGCCGGAGGTGACCGACTTCATCAGCGCAAACACGCCGCTGACATGGGGCGCCGACATCGACGTGCCCTGCATGTAGCGATACGCCGGTATACGGCTGCCGGATCGATCATCAATGGTTGTGCTGAGTATGCCGTCGCCAACACCACTACCGGTGCTGTCGATACGCAGATCGCCGCCGGGGGCCACCAGATCCACCCAGTCTCCGAAGTTGGAATAGAAGGCGCGTTGCTCAAAGGCATCGACCGCGCCCACTGCAAAGACGTTCTGATAGGCTGCTGGGAACGTCCAGGTGCTGCTGTTGCGATTACCGGCTGAGGCGACGACCGTGATGCCCAGCTCGCGAAGTTCGTCATACAGCGCCTGCTCAGCAGCGTTCGGACCGCCCACACGGCCCAGGCTCAGGTTGATGATGTCAGCGGGCTGGTCCGGAATGCCGCCGCTGTCGTTCTCCATGCCTGCGGCATAGCGCAGACCCTGCTCAATGGCGTAGCCCGAGCAAAAGATATCCACGCAGACCCGAACCGGAAGGATGCGGGCGTTGAAGGCGACACCAGCAACGCCGGTATCGTTGTTGGTCGCTGCGGCTATGGTGCCCGCAACATGAGTGCCATGAAAGCTGCTGCCGCCTGGGGGTGGCGAGCTCATGCCCGGATCGTCACCCCCAGCTGTGTCGAACAGGAAGTCAAAGCCGGGCAGCAGCTGACTCTCGAGATCCGGATGCTCGAGGGCAACTCCGGTATCCAGCACCGCAATGGTCACGCCCTCACCCGAGGCATCCGGCCAGGCATGTGGCAGCCGTATCTGCTCATAGTGCCACTGGCGGTCGAAGAAGGGGTCGTTCGGACGGAAGCTGTGCAGCTCATACAGGTAGTTCGGCTGCGCTGATTCCACATCGTCGTGCTGCTGCAAGGCTTTGATGGCGCGCAGCGTTTCGTATTTGTCGGCATCCTCAGCGCGGGCAAAGCGCAGCCGTTCCGGGGCCTGGCTTTGATCCAGCGCTCTACGCGCGCGTTCGTTGATGGCCGACGCCAGCGCATCTTCGGCATCCCGGAAACGATAGCGGCGATTGCGTTCATCGGTGGGCCGCCCGATTCTCAGGGCGCGCTGGTCGTTCGACAGTTGCTGGCGTAGCGGACTGCTGGCCGGGGTCGTCTCTGCCATTTTTACGACCGCTTCATGGGCCAGGAAGTCATCCCCCAGACGCCAGCCCGACTCGGCAGTAGCGACATTGGAAAAACTCTGGCCCAGTGACAGGGTATAGCCGGAAGCACCGGACACCGCCCGCACGACAACGTAATAGTCGCCAGGCGCGTCCAGTGGCACCAGGACGCGCTCGAATGCCACTTCGACGCCCAGCGACGCATCGACCAGTTCCTGGTCGGCATTGAACAGCAGCAGATCCAGATCATTGTCCGGCCCGGGATTGGCAACTTCGAGCAGGATTTGTTGCCCGCCGGCAAGCTCGGCCACATAGTAATCCTCAATGTCGCCAGCAGTCCGGCTGCGTCCGTCCGGTCCTGCCTCCTGGCGGTTAACGTAGCCGGCGACGGTGGCCGCAGAACTGATGGGCTGCGCGGTGCCAAAGCTGTCATTGGCGGTGACTGGCGCGGCTGGATTGTTGATGGTGTTGTCGGTGTCAGTATGGGCGGCCGTGATAATTCGACCGGAAATTCGGGGTCGCCTGAAACTGGCTTCGATCACACAGGAGCTGCGAACCTTGCCGGTAATGTACAGACGGCCTTGGAGCGTGCCCCGGCATCCTTGCACCTCATCCACAACATAGCCGGACCGGGGCTCTATGCTGAATGCCGCAGTCTGACCCTGGGCAATCCTGACAGATTGCGGTTGCACGGCACCGTTGCCGCTGGTGCTGGTTCGGATTTCGATCGGGCCAGAGACTTCACTGCACCCCGTCAGCATCAGGGCTGCAGCTGCCAGGATGACAGTGCCGGGGAACAGATGACGTATGTTCGATACGCGCACGTTCAAGTTGCCACAGCGAAGGAAGCCCTTTTGAGTCTAGTCCTTGAACTTTTACTTCGGCAAGGGCTTCGGTCAGATTGTCAGGCTGATTAGCGCCCCAGCAGCAATTGCAGAGCGACGAGCAGGGTGACAGCGCCGACGGTCGCAATCACCAAGCTGCCGATCAGCCCGCCAGCCACCACGCCCAGGGCGTTGAAAATCAGCGCGCCGAGCAAGGCCCCGACGATGCCGACAACAATGTTTACAACTATGCCCTGACCTCGACCCTTAACAAGTATGTTGGCGATCCAGCCGGCAATGCCGCCGATGATCAGCACGCCCAATATGCCCTCTACGGTCATGGTGTTGCCCCCTGTGTGGTACCGTCAGAACGCTAACACCAATCTGCACATCTTGCACCTGCTCCCAGGTTCAGGCGGATCACCCCAGTGACCACCGACGGTCCGCATCGCGCAGCATGAACAGGGCGATACAGGCAGCAAGCATGGGTATGGAGGCCTGAAACAGCATATTGCCGGGCTCCAGCGGGCTCAGGTGCTGCTGCCAGGATGAAGCGGTGGAAATGGCGTGAAATACCAGCACATAACCATAGGTCCAGGTCTTGTACAGGCCCAGCAGAAATCCGATTTCGACAATCAGCTGAATCACACCAATGGCGATGAATACGCCAGTACCCAAACCAGATATAAAGTAGAAATTCTCGAACACGGCATCGGCGTGCGCCGGGTTCAGTATCTTGTCCAGGCTCCAGATGGCCATGACAAAAAAGACAGCAATGCGCATTAGTAGCAGCGCTAAAGGTAGTCTATCTTCGATCAGGTTTGATTCCGTGCTCATGCGGTTTTCTCCCGTTGTTGTTCCTGGTTCTGTGGACGACCACGGCGCCAGCGATGAAAGCGCTCCACCCACTTCAGCACCCCTTCCGGCGCGTGGGCTTTCTTCCATTCGCCGGCGGCGAACTTGTTCGCTTCCACCATGGTTGGGTAGGCATGGATGGTGCCGAGGATCTTGTTCAGGCCCAGGTTATACTTCATGGCCAGCACGTATTCCTGCAGCATGTTGCCGGCATCGGCTGCGACGATGGTAACGCCGAGTATCTTGTCGCTGCCTTTGGCGGTAATAACTTTGACAAAGCCCTGATCGGTGCCATCAGCAATGGCGCGATCCAGGTCGTCGATACCGTAACGGGTGACCTCAAAGGCTATGTCATCATCTGCTGCCATAGCTTCGGTCATCCCGACATGGGCGACTTCCGGGGACGTAAAGGTCGTCCACGGAATCACGCGGTAGTCAGCCTTGAATTTCCGAAACATCCCGAACAGGGCATTGACCGAGGCATACCAAGCCTGGTGGGCTGCCGTATGCGTAAACTGGTACGGACCGGCAACGTCACCACAGGCGTAAATGTTGGGAAAGCGCGTCTGCAGATAGTCGTTGGTGTCTACTGTGCCATTGGGCCGGGTCGGAATGCCGATCTCCTCAAGACCCAGGCCTTCGGTGTTGGCCTTCCGCCCCAGGGCCACCAGAACCTTGTCGAATTCGAAGCGCTGCTCGGCGCCGTCGTGGTCGGCGTAGAGTACATTCTGACCGTCTTCGATGGCGAAGCGCGTTGCCTTGGTGTTCAGATGCAGCTGGACGCCATCGGCCTGCAACGCATCCGCGACCAGAGCGGAGGCTTCGGGCTCATCCCGGCCCATGACGCGATCCGCCATCTCAACCTGCACCACTTCCGAGCCCAGCCGTGAAAAGCTCTGCGCCAATTCGCAGCCGATTGGCCCACCGCCCAGCACCAGCAAGCGCTGAGGCAGATCCTCGAGCTGCCAGAGGGTGTCTGAGGTCAGCCGGTCGGCAGCCGCCAGGGTGTCGAGCCCGGAAATTGGTGGCACCAGGGGCTTGGCGCCGGTCGCCAGCACGATGTGCCGTGCACTTAGACGGCTGGTTTCGCCCTTGTGCTCGATCTCCACCTCCCATGGCGAGACCAGTCGCGCGTGGCCGGTTCGGCAGTCGACACCGAGTTCGGTGTAGCGTTCTACCGAGTCGTGCGGTTCAATCTTTTTGATCACGTTTTGGATACGCCGCATGACTGCCGGGAAGTCCGCGTGGGTCTCGACCGGCGCAATGCCATACTCCGGGAACTTGCGCGTCTGGTGCAGCAGGCTGGCGCTCTTGATCAGCGCTTTGGACGGCACGCAGCCGGTATTCAGGCAGTCGCCTCCCATCTTTTCTTTCTCAATCAGCGTGACCCCAGCCTTAACCGTCGCTGCAATATAAGAGGACACCAGACCGGCCGAGCCGGCGCCGATCACGATCAGATTTCGATCGAAATGACGGGGTCTTTGCCACCCCTTGTACACAGCTCTGCGGTTCACCAGGCTCATGATGCCGCGCGCAATCCAGGGGAACAGGGCAAGCAAAAGGAAGGCGCCGATCAGGTTTGGTGACAACAGGCCACTGACGGTATCGATCTGGCCGATCTGCGCGCCGGCGTTGACGTATACAATGGTGCCCGCGAGCATGCCGATTTGACTGACCCAGTAGAAGGTCCAGACTTTCAAGTTCGTCAGACCCATCGCCAGGTTGATGGCAAAGAAGGGAATCGCCGGCACCAGGCGCATGCTGAATAGATACATGGCGCCATCACGTTCGATGCCGGCGTTGATGGTCTTCATCTGCTTATTCAGCGTCTGTTGGACCCAGTCCCGCAGCAGCCAGCGTGACACCAGAAAGGCAAGCGTTGCACCAATGGTGGACGCAAACGACACCAATACAGTGCCGACCAGCAGACCGAACAGGGCGCCAGCAGCAATGGTCATGATGGCTGCACCAGGGAGGGAGACAGCGGTAACAACCACGTACATCAGAAAAAAGCTGCCGATGACCAGAACCGGATGTGTGCTGTAGAACTGGTGAAAGCGGTCAAGCTGGCCCTTGAGATAATCCAGCGTCAGATACTGCCCAACATCGAAGGTGAAGTAGGCGATGATGATCGCCGCGATCACCACCAGCAGGGCGATTTTCTTTGCGTTCATGCGGTGCTCCTGTTTTAGATTTCGCTGCACGAGGCGCCGTACTTGAAGCAGCTGAAGCAGCGGTGATGCTTCATCATGACGCGGGGCCTTAAGCTGTCTTTTAGCGTGCCACCCAGGTCGTACTGCGGGTCGTCATCGACCAGCGTGCAGGCGTAAACGCGCATAGCACCGTCCTTCTTGATCACCATGCGCGAAAAGGCGCACATGAACTGAGCTCTGGTCTCGGCGGTTTGAAACTCGGTCATGCAGTTTTCGGTGATCTCCGGGTGATCGCGGTGGCTGAACGGCGTGCCGAAATCGGGGAACCAGATGATAGGCAGATCCTCCGGCAGGTCCTGCTCAGCAAACAGCTGACGGTACTTGTCGTCGACGGCCTGCGGATCTTCATCGGCCGACTCCTGCTGACGCGCCACAGAGACATGAAAGCCCCGGGCCACCAGTTGGCGCAGTGCCTCGAAGGACTGCTCAAAGGTGCCTTCGCCTCGCCCGGCGTCATGCGCCTGCTGATCGGCAAAATCGATGCTGATCCGGAAATTCGCTGGATGTGGTTTGTCGCGCAGTGGCTCGATCTGTTGCATGCGTTGCAACAGCGGGCTGGTGCCGTTGGTCAGGACCAGGGCCGGGGCGTGCTGCAAGGCATAGTCGAGAATCTGCGGGAACTGGCGAGCCACGAAAGGCTCGCCGCCGGTGAACGAAAAACGCTCAACGCCGAGTGCTGCGGCTTCATCGATGAAGGGGCGCACATCCGCCAGTGTCATCAGCTGCAGCCGGTCGTCACCGGGCTTGGAGCCCTCCAGACAGAACGGGCAGGCCAGATTGCAGGCGGTGCCGGTGTGAAACCAGAGCTCTCTGAGTTGCGGTGACTCAATATAGCCACGTGGTGAGCCGTCAGCACAAAAATGCCAGTCGTAGGTTCGGATCATCTCCATGTTCTGTTCCCCCAATGATGCGTGGGTGTCAGCCGGGTTGTGCTGTCAGTCAGCAGCACCCACCGTCTGTGTCGTTCTCGCTTTTTGAGTTTGCCGCGGGGGCACTAAAGGGCGAACTCTGCCCGCAACCTGGAAACAGCCCGAAGTGTCGGGAGAAATCACCAACAAATTCAAAGTGCGGCGCCAGCCGTGAATTGGCCAGCATCAACCAGGTGTTGCCGCAGACCGGGAATACCCGGCCTGTCTCAATGTGATGATGGGCATCGAGTTCGAACGCTTCCGGCTGTTCCGGAATGCTGCCCTGATAAATGACGGCCTGGCCGTAGTCTTCGCAGGCCGTTTCCAGTTCGTCGATCTTGAACAGCCGATAGGTGGCCGAATAAAAGGCGGCACGTCC
>SKXG01000349.1 GCA_007128525.1 Pseudomonadales bacterium
TCAATCTGGCGGGCATCGTTAACCGGCGCCCGGCGGCTGAAGACCAGGTTACTGCCGGAGGGCGGATCAAGAGTCCGGAGGTTCAGGTAGCGGCCTACCGGTTGCAGGATCAGGAAGTGCGAGAGGGTGTCCCGCTTTGGTGCATTCAGCGTGGTGGTGGTGACTTTCCAGGGCCTCTGGTCGGATGGCAGTGGGAGCCACCGAGCTGGCGCAGGGAGACCTGGCCGGCAGGATATTGGGATCGGGTTGCTGCTCTGCTGGCCGACCTGCCAGAGGATGTGTTGCAGGTTGAAGCACAGCCCTGGCAGGTGAGTTGTTACTGGCGGGAACGGGCGAATGATGAGAATGCCGAAGCCCAGGTCGACCGGATAGCAGACTGTCTGCAAGGCCTGCTGGCGCTTCAGATCCACCATGCGCGAGCCAGGTAAGGCGAAGCCTCAAAGGACGGGAGCAGTTCAAGGCGCAAGTTGACAGCTTGGAAAGGGAGCGCGTATACATGGCGCCTCGCGGCTGCCGGGGCGGTTTCATGGCCCGGTCGGACCAGGTTTAAGGACCCTGACACTGTTGGAGGCACATGGCCCGCTCACTGGTCATCGTTGAATCACCCGCCAAAGCGCGGACCATCAACCGCTATCTCGGCAATGACTACATCGTCAAGTCCAGCGTGGGTCACATTCGGGATTTGCCGGTCAGCGGCCAGGCCGTAGATGCCAAGGCCAGGGCTCAGGAGGCCGCAAAAACCCGCAAACTGTCACCCGAAGAGAAAGCCGAGTATAAGAAGAAGCGGGCGCGTGAACAGCTGATCCGACGCATGGGTGTGGATCCGGATCATGACTGGGAAGCCCGGTACGAGGTCCTGCCTGGCAAGGAAAAAGTGGTTGATGAGCTGCGGCGGCTTGCCGAGCGGGCTGAAGAAGTCTATCTGGCTACTGACCTGGATCGTGAAGGGGAAGCCATAGCCTGGCATCTGCAGCAGGCCATCGGTGGTGATCCTGCAAAGTACAAGCGTGTTGTCTTTAATGAGATCACCCGGCGCGCCATTCAGGAAGCGTTTGCCGAGCCGTCCGAGGTGGATACGGACAGAGTCAATGCGCAGCAGGCGCGGCGCTTTCTGGACCGAGTTGTGGGTTTTGAGCTGTCGCCACTGCTTTGGTCCAAGGTGGCGCGTGGCTTGTCTGCCGGACGTGTACAGTCTGTTGCCGTACGCCTGATTGTTGAGCGGGAACGCGAGATCCGCGCCTTTGAGCCGGAAGAATACTGGGAAGCCTTTGCTGACCTGATGCGCGAAGGCGCGTCTGACGCGCATCGCTTTCAGGTCATGCGTGATGACGGCAAGACTTTCAGGCCCGGCAACGCGGAATCGGCACATGAAGCCATGGCGCGCCTTCGTCAGCGTCAGTTCGAGATTGTCAATCGCGAAGACAAGCCGACCAGCACACGGCCCAGCCCGCCGTTTATCACGTCGACGCTGCAGCAGGCCGCCAGCACCCGGCTTGGTTTCAGCGTCAAGAAAACCATGACCCTGGCACAACGACTGTACGAAGCGGGTCATATTACCTATATGCGTACGGACTCGACCAATCTGTCAGGAGAGGCACTGGGTTCGGTGCGGGGTTTTATCGGCAAGGAGTACGGTGACAAGTATCTGCCGGAGAAGCCCAACTTCTACAGCAGCAAGGCGGATGCCCAAGAGGCGCATGAGGCGATCCGACCGTCGAACGTCAATACTCGGCCCGCCGCACTGAGCGGCGTTGAAGCCGACGCCGTGCGACTGTACGACTTGATCTGGCGCCAGTTCGTCGCCTGCCAGATGCCGCGTGCCGAGTACACCAGTACGCAGGTTCAGGTGCGGGCCGGTGAGTTCGAGCTGCGCATCCGTGGCCGGATCCTGCGCTTCGATGGCTACACCAAAGTTTTGCCGCCGATGTCACGCAACGAGGATGACCGGGAGTTGCCGGACTTTCATGTCGGCGAGGTATTGCAACTCGATGATGTAGAGCCGGTACAGCACTTCACCAAGCCGCCGCCGCGCTATGGGGAAGCCAGCCTGGTTCGTGAGCTTGAGAAGCGGGGTATCGGCCGGCCTTCGACTTACGCCGCCATCATCTCGACCATTCAGGAGCGTGGTTACGTCACCCTGCGCAACAAACGTTTCTATGCCGAGAAGATTGGCGAACTGGTGACAGACCGCCTGATCGAGAATTTTCGCGACTTGCTTGATTTTGGTTTCACGGCGCAAATGGAAGCGGAGCTGGATCGCATCGCGGATGGTGATGTCGATTGGCGATCTGTGCTGAACCGCTTTTACGAAGACTTCAGTGGCAAGCTTGAAAAGGCGCAGGCGCCAGACGACGGCATGCGACCGAATCAACCGACGGACACCGATGTCGACTGTCCAGCCTGCGGTCGCAAGATGCAGGTGCGCACAGGTGGTACCGGTGTGTTTCTGGGGTGCTCGGGCTACGCGCTGCCGCCTAAGGAGCGCTGCACGCAGACGTTGAACCTGATTCCCGGTGAAGAAGCTGTAGACTTGGAAAAGGATGAGGAAGGAGAGTCAAGGCTGTTGCGCTTGAAACGGCGTTGCCCAAAGTGTGGCACCGCGATGGACAGTTATCTGGTCGACGAGAAGCGCAAGCTGCACATCTGTGGCAACA
>SKXG01000116.1 GCA_007128525.1 Pseudomonadales bacterium
GGTCAGATGTTCCTGGCCCGAATGCCGCGTCACCCAGACGCCCGGCACCCGTACCATGGACTCGCTGGCGTGCGTTGGCATGATCCGCGCCAGTTCGTCATCGTCGAGGCGGCTCAGATTGCCGACGCCCTGCAGGCGTTCGGTCACTGAGCTGTCGCCAATGACCCGCAGCTCCTCGACGGCCTCGCCATGCGCCGCGGCAACGGCCACCAGCAGCAGCAGTCCCGCCACGAGGCCATTCACCACACTTCCCGGATTATTAGGTACGCTCTGCAACATCAAAACTCCGCCTGCGACTTTGCCACGTCAGGGGGCGGATTATTCACGCTGCATCAGTGGATTGCATCCCCGCTGGGGCGCACGAAGCTGAGAAATTCCCGCGCGGATTGCTGATCGAACTTCATCGTGAACTGCAGATAGGGCCCGCGCACGCGGTAATCCGCACCGGCAAAGTCGCGATCATCAAAGCCTTCAAAGTTATAACCAAGCGCCACCCGGGTGTTGGTGGCCGGTGCATGCCCAATGGCCAGGCCATAGGACGTCAGGCGCGTGCTGCTGGACAGCCCGGTCAGGACCGCCGTTTGCAACGCGACATCCCAGCGCGGCCGCCACTGATGCTGGTAGACCAGCCCCAGCAGTGCAGTGTGGCTGTCAAAGGTCTGAGCGTCGATGCGATCCAGCAGATACTTGTAGCCCAGCTGCAGCGACACCTGGTTCTGTGTATCCGGGTGATAGTTGGCGTTGAAGTTCTCAACCAGCTTTCGCGAGCGGCTCCGGAACACATCGTCTTCGCGCTCATCGAGTTCAAAATCGAGCCGGTTCAGCAGCGACCAGGCGCTGTCCCAGGGCCGCCAGGCCATGCCGAGCCGCAGCAGCGACTGTGTCCGCTCGCCGCCGTCGACCCGCGCCTCTTCACGATAGGCCAGGCTGGATGACAGCACACGCCCGTCGCCCAGCTGCCGGCTGACCCCGGCCAGCAGATTCCAGCGATCGGCCTGATCGCCGCTGTGCCACTCGACGCGGCTGCTGGCATCCCAGCCCGCATGACGGTACCCGGCGCCGACGAATGTCGCCGTAAAATCATTGTTGAAGCTGCCGGCACCGGCCGGTTGCCGGGGATCAAAACGGTTCTGCGTCTGATCCTCGGCGGCGCCGCTGCGGCGCAGCGTCTGAACTCTGTCCAGACCCAGGTCAATCCGCCAGCGCTCGCCAATTGGCAGCCGTTGATGGACGCCGGTGCTGGCATACAGCCGATCCTGGCCTTCAACGGCCTGACTGCCGACGCCGGCCTGAACGTCGGCACCGGTCCATGGGGCGGCCCGGAGTCCAACGCGGGTGTCACGGCTGTCGCGTTCGCGGCCCCAGCTGAACTCCTGATCGGCCAGCAGGCTGACGCGCGGCCGCAGCTGAAATTCGGTGCCGAGCAACAGGCGATGCGGATAGTCCAGGTTGTCGGCCGAACTGCTGACATCGAGCTCCGCCTGCGCGCGTACCCGCCAGCGGCCATCCTGCAGAGTCTGACTGATACCACCCAAAACCTGGGTCGCATCGCGCCGGTCGCCGGCCAGGCTATCCTCGCGCACCGTGCGCAATCCGGCATTGAGGCGCTGCGTGTCGCGCTGTAGACGGCCGCCGACTTCGGCCAGCTGACGCGAAGTGCCGGCTGCCAGGTTCCGCTGCTCGAATATGTCGGTCTGTACAGACCAGCGCCGGTCAACCCGATACTCCCCTGCCACCCCGATCTTGCGCGTGCCGACGTCTGCCAGGCGCTGCTGGCCGAGACCGAAGTCGACCTGCTGCGATTGCGCATACGCACGCCCGGCGAGGCGCTGGCCCTGATGTGACAGCTCCGTGCGCCAGGCCCGCGCATCATCAATGTCGTCGCGATCCCGCCGGCTTTCGGCCACTTCCATCTCCAGGCGCAGGACGTCCGACAACTGCCAGCCAAGGTCGATCCCGGCCAGATCGCCGCCCGTGCCGGCGCTGCCGTCATGGATGGCCGTCACGCCGACTTCCGATTCCGGCAGTCCCGCAGGCAGGCGCCAGGCCAGACGGCCACCGGCCACCCACTCATTGTCGACACCCCGGCGATCAACCTCATACTCAACCACAACCTGAACCGGATTGAAGGCCTGGTCGCGCGCCGGCACCGGCTCGCGGAAAATCAGCGTACCCGCGTTGTAGTCAATGCTGTAATCCATGTGCCTGCTGAGCTGGCGCTGCTCAATCACCTGCTCGGGATGAAAGCGATCGCGGGTTTCCAGAACGACGCGTTCCGAATTGCGGATCAACTGTGACCGTGACAGCCGGTAGACACCGGAGGTGCCGTCGCCGTCAATTTCATCACGCACAAAACCCTGATCGGTTTCGGCAGCAAAGCCGTGAAACTGCCAGGCATCCTGCAGGTGATGCACTTTCATGCCGTTGAAGCGCCGCTGATAGCGCGTCAGCCGGGCCTGCTCCAGGCCGGTATCAAAGTCGCCGAACAGCGCCATGAAACTGTGCGACTCCAACTTGACGTACAACTTGCGCTGGCTCTCTGCGGCATAGCCATCGCGGCTGGCATCGCCGTAGAGCGTATAGAACCGGTTCGGATCAATTTGCGCACCAAGCTGGGCCTCACGCGGCTTGTCGCTGTCGTAGGCCAGGGTCA
>SKXG01000083.1 GCA_007128525.1 Pseudomonadales bacterium
CAGCCGGCCGCGCTCAGGGCTGGTTCACAGCGCGCTCAGGGCTGTCTCCGCGCTCAGGGCTGTCTCCGCGCTCAGGGCTGTTTCAGCGCTCAGGGCTGTTTCAGCGCTCGAGGTACTGGCGCTTGTTGGGCACGCCGTCCCACTTTTCATGGTCTTCCGGCGGGTCCTTCTGCTCGGTGATGTTTGGCCAGACTTCAGCCATCTCAGCATTGATCTCGAGAAAGTCCTGCTGATCGTCCGGCAGGTCATCCTCAGCGAAGATCGCGTTGACCGGGCACTCGGGTTCGCAGAGCGCACAGTCGATGCATTCGTCGGGATGGATCACGAGCATGTTCGGACCTTCATAGAAACAGTCCACCGGACAGACTTCCACACAGTCCGTGAGCTTGCACTTGATGCAGTTTTCTCCGACGACGAAGGTCATGGGCAGCCCCTGAGCTTTCCGAAAAGCGCCGTATTCTAACCGGTAAATGTCTGAAGTACAGGCCGATCTATCAGTCTGTAGCCAGGTCTCTGAGTTCATACAGCAGCGCCAGCGCATCACGCGGCCGCAGATCGTCCGGATCCAGCGCGTTAAGACGCTCGCGCAGCGCATCGGGCTTGGGCTCCGGGGTGGGCTCCGGGTCCGCTGCCATCGGCGCCGTGAAGAGGTCCGCCTGCGGGCCACGCGCCGCCGCCTGGCGCTCCAACTCCTTGAGTTTCTGCCGGGCCTGGGCGAGTACCGGTTCGGCCACACCGGCCAGCCGGGCCACCTGGATGCCATAGCTCTGGCTGGCCGGGCCTTCCTCGACACTGTGCATGAACAGGATGCGGCCCTGGTGTTCACGCGCACTGAGATGCACGTTGGCGACCCCTGGCGTCTGGGCGGCCAGCTGGGTCAGCTCGAAATAATGCGTGGCAAAAAGGGTGAAGGCCCGGGTTCGGGCGGCCAGATGGCTGGCCACCGCCCAGGCCAGAGCAAGGCCGTCGTAGGTGCTGGTGCCGCGGCCGATCTCGTCGAGCAGCACCAGGCTTTCGGCCGTAGCATTGTGCAGGATGTTGGCCGTCTCGCTCATTTCCACCATGAAGGTTGAACGGCCACTGCTCAGATCGTCGCTGGCACCGATGCGCGTGAAGATGCGGTCGACCGGTCCGAGCCGGGCGGCATCTGCAGGCACGAAGCTGCCGGTGTAGGCCAGCAGGACGATCAGTGCCGTCTGGCGCATGTAGGTGGACTTGCCGCCCATGTTCGGACCGGTAATCATCAGCATGCGGCGGCTGTCATCCATGACCAGGTCGTTCGGGATGAATGGGTCCGGCTGAATATGCTCGACAACCGGATGGCGCCCGCCCCGCACTTCCAGACCCGGATTCGCGCTCAGCTCCGGTGCCACCAGCCGCAGCGTCCGGGCGCGGTCGGCGAAACAGGCCAGGACGTCTGTCTCGGCGATGGCGGCGGCCGTCTCCCGCAACGGATTGAGCTGCCCGTTCAAGGTCTCGATCAGCGCTTCGAACAAGCGGCGCTCGCGGGCCAGGGCGCGGGACTGACCGCTCAGCGCCTTGTCCTCGAACGCCTTCAAGTCGGGCGTGATGTATCGCTCGACGTTCTTCAGGGTCTGGCGACGGATGTACTCGGGCGGAATCTGTTTTGCCGCGTTGCGGCTGGTCTCGATGTAATAGCCGTGAACCCGGTTGTAGCCGACCTTCAGCGTGTTGATGCCGGTGCGTGCCCGTTCCGTGCGCTCCAGTTCCGCCAGCCAGCTTGCGCTGTTCTGGGTCAGATCTCGCAGCTCGTCCAGGTCGGCGTCGTAGCCGCCGCGGATCACGCCGCCGTCACGCAGCACGGCGGGCAGTTCATCGACCAGGGCCTGCTGCAGCAACGCACACAGCTCGCCAAAGTCATGCAGCTGTCCATGCAGTGCCTGCAGTCGCGGCGTTGCGGCGGCGTGCAGGACATCGCGAATGTCCGGTACCACCGCCAGGGCTTCGCGCAGTCGTCCCAGGTCGCGTGGTGAAGCCGTGCGCAGCGCGATCCGGGTCAGGATGCGTTCGAGATCGCCGGCCTGTTTCAACGGCGCGGCCAGCTGTTCATCCTGGTAGGCGGCCAGCAGTTCGGCAACCGCCTGCTGCCGCGCTCTGACGGCCTCCTGGTTGCGCAGCGGGGCATTGAGCCACTCGGTCAGCAGGCGTCCGCCCATGGGCGTCCTGGTGCGGTTCATCAGCGCGTACAGGGTCTGATCCCGGCTGCCATCAAGCCGGCGGTCGATTTCCAGGTTGCGACGCGAATGTGGGTCTAGGTGAATGCGGTCGTCGGCGCGTGCCAGCTCGAGGCCGGTGATGAAGTCCAGCGACTGACATTGCGTGGCTTTGGCATAGTCGAGCACGGCAGCGGCCGCGCCCAGTGCCGGCCCCAACTCGTCGCAGCCGAAGCCGCGCAGGTCGCGCGTGCCAAAGTGACCTGTGAGGCTGATTCGGGCCAGGTCCTGATCGAACTTCATCGGATCGCGGCGGCGCGCGTGGTAGCGCGCCAGTGGCTCTGCCAGATCACCGAGGTTCAGGTTTTCCGGCAGCAGCAGTTCACTGGGGCGCAGCCGGGCCAGTTCCGCCTGCAGGCCGGATGCATCTGTTTCCGTGACGCCGAATCGGCCACTCGACAATTGCAGCCAGGCCAG
>SKXG01000287.1 GCA_007128525.1 Pseudomonadales bacterium
CCAGCCCAGTACCGGGTCCAGCGGCGCACAAAGGTGCAGCCGAATAAGATAACTGTGGCCATGCCAGTTGTGACGCCGGTCTGTGGCCGGCGCTGCAGGCAGGCGCCGTGCCGCTTCAAAGCGTTGCGCTTTCCAGATCCGAAAGTCCTCGCCGTCGTACAGGCAACCGGCCGTCGCCGTCTCACGCACCTGCACCCAGCGCAGGCCTGCCACCTGTTGTTGCAGGCGCTGCCAGATCCAGACGCACAGCATCTCGCTGGTAGGGTTTTCCAGGCCCGGCAACAGATTCAGGTGGCCGTGATCGAGCAGCACCCAGAGTTCCGACCAGGCCTGCCTGAGCGCCGCCAGCTGCGTGGCAGCGCGGCTCGACGATGCCGTTTCAATGTACAGACGCACCACAAAGCCGTGACCATGCAGCCGACCACAGGGGTGGCCATCCGGCACATTGGGCAACTGGTGGGCGGCCTCAAAACGCGACGCCAACCAGGTCAGGAAACGACCGTCCTGATCGCGCATAACTCCGGCCTCAGGCGCACTGCGCAGTGCCGCGACAGCCGGCGGCACCGGCAATCGTTCGACCAACGCCTGCAACAGATGGATGTCGTCGGGCTGTGCCAGCCGGTCATTGAGATTGCAGTAATCGAACTGGCTGCTGACGTCTGCGAGCTGCGCACTGACTGACGCTTCTTCATCGCCGGCGAAGGCCGGTGCGAGCTGCTCGGCCGGCATTGCCATACCGATACGAAAGCTATGGCCATGCCAGCGCCCGGCATAGGGGTGCGGGGCCGGCAATTGGCGCGCGGCCTCGAACCCTTCCCAGGCGTACACCTGCGAGCGCTGCGGGCCCGGATTCACAGGCTGACCTCCAGGCCAAAGTACAGTTGCCGCGGCATGCCGACAAAGTATCTGTAGTTGCCAAACGCAAAATCCGCACGTTCGGCATAATCCTGGTCGGTCAGGTTGATGAGCCGCGCGAACAGGCGGATATCATCCCGTGCCTGCCAGCTGGCACGCAGGTGCCACAACAGATGCCCGGAATAACGGGCGGTGTTCTCGGCGTTCAGGTAATAGCTGCCCTGATACACAGCTTCAAGTTCCGTCTCGACGGTGGCCGTGGGCTGAAACAGCCAGTGCGCACTGCCCAGCCAACGTGGCGCCGTATCCATGTCGCGCCCGGACCGGATGGTCTCACCACCGGAGATATCGCGATCAAACCGATATTTGTGCCGGGCATAGGTACCGGCCAGGCTCAGGCGATGGGCCTCCGCCGGCCGCCAGCTGCCGGAAAACTCGATACCCTGACTGCTGGTGCGACCGTCGCTGATGTTGAAACCATTGGCATCGCGCAAAATGATGTCATCCGCCCGGTTGGCATAGGCGGATACTTCGTAGCCAACGTCAGCCAGCTCGCCGCGCAGCCCGGCTTCCACAGTGACCAGCCGCTCGGATTCCAGGTCCGCCACATCCTGGCCGCGTTGCAGACGATACAGCTCGGTCGCCTGCGGCGGCCGGAAACCGGTGCCTGCCATCAAATAGGCGCTCAGGCGCGGGTTGAACTGCTGCTCCAGGCCCAGGCGCGCGGCGGGATTGGTGAAATTGTCGGTACGATCCGCTGGCCGGTTGAATAGACAGCCACCAAAGCCGCACGCAGTGCCATCCTCACGGGTGTTGCCGTCGAGCATCTGATTGTCATAGTCATAGCGGAGGCGCTCAAGGCGCAAACCGTGCACCAGCGCCAGGTCATCAGTGATTTGCCAGCGCAGATCATAGAAGGCAGCCGCCACCAGACTGTCCACTTCATAGTCATAGTGCAGCCCAACGGGACGGGTCTCGACCACCGCCGGCACGCCGGTCGCTGGCGTCGCCTGATCCTCACGCAAAAATCCCTGCGCCCACTCGAATTCGGCGCCCAGGCGCCAGGTCAGATTGCCCTGCGACTGCTGCCAGGCGAGGTTCAGGCCGCCGCTGAGCTGGCCATTGGTCTCCTGCGGCTGACCGGGCAGAAAGTGCTGCAAGAAGTCCATGCGGGAGCGACGCAGGTAGGGTGTGACCAGCACCGTCTGGCCATCTGCAACCTCACGCTGCCACTGGCTCATCATGCGCACTGCCCAGGCGTCGCGGAAGGCTTCAGGATTCGCATTCTGGCGGCGGGCGCGTTCGTCGCGATACACCTCAAAGCCCTGCACAAAGCCGCCGGTGTTCTGCTCAAGGTGTGTGGCGCTGATCAGGCTGTGCACCTGCCAGTTGCCAACCTGTCCGAGCTGCGACAGGTTGAGCTTCTGCTGACGAATGCCGGTCTGGCGCTGATAGCTGTCGGCATCGGTCACCTGCAGATCGGCACGCCAGTGCTGATCATTCCGGTCGGTGCCGAGCGTCATCCGCATGTGCTGGTGATTCCACGGCCCCAGCTCCAGAGACAGCGAGGGGTCCGCCGGCGCCGTCGGCGTCTGCACATTGATCAACCCGTAGAGCGCATTGCCGCCATAGAGGCTGCCGGCCGGGCCGCGCACAACCTCGATGCTCGCCGCCTGTTCCATGTTCAGCTCGAACAGCTGGTTGACGTTGCAAAAGCCCACCGGCCGTATGCTGATGCCGTTTTCCAGGAACAGAAACGCACCACAGGCGCCAGGCCCGGAAAACACCGCAGA
>SKXG01000351.1 GCA_007128525.1 Pseudomonadales bacterium
AAGCGCTTCCTCCGGATCCCACTTGTACATGGCAATCATCTTGCGCCCGGCGCGCAGCGACGTCAGGAACTGTGACACCAGCCCGGTGGTGTGGAACAGCGGCACGGTCAGGATGCTGGCCGGCTGCAGATTCGGGTCCGGTTGCGGCGCGCCGGGGTTGGCTGCCATATTGATGGCGCCGCCAGCTTCAAAGCCCATCGCCGCGGCGATGACGGCACGGTGCACGCTCAGCACGCCTTTCGGATGCGCTGTGGAACCGGACGTATACAGAATGATGGCGTTGTCCTCGAGCTGAACGTCGACTTCGGGCATCTCAACGTCGGTCTTGGGCAGGAAGTCCTCCCACGATTGCACCGGGCAACGCGCTGCCGCGAGTTGCTCCGCTGAGCTGCGTACAGCAATGGCCTGCAGGTCGGTGTGTTTTTCGTTGATGCGGGCCAGGCGCTCGTGGTCTACGAACATGGCTTTCATGCCGCTGTCTTCAATGCCATAACTCAACTCTTCCTCAGTCCACCAGGCATTGATGCAGACCGCGACACCGCCCATGGATGTGATGCCCATGAAGCTGAAGATCCACTCTGGATAATTGCGCATGGCGATGCCGACGCGATCACCTTTCTTCACGCCCATGTCCAGCAGCTGTTTGGCCACACGGGATGCCTGCTGCCACATGTCTGCAAAGGTATAGCGTTCATCCTGATAGACCAGGCCGGTCTTGTCGCCGTGATTCAGGCAGAACCGGTACAGCTCGCGCAGATTCGGCGGCGCGTTGCGGAAGAAAGTGAATGTGGTGCCCTGGGCTTCGTAGGGCATGATCTCGTAGGGCCCGCCTGGGCCCGTCAGCTTCGCCACAGCTTCGGCGATATTAGGCGGTACTGCGTCAGGCACTTAGTGTCTCCCCTGTAAATTGCGAATGTGTGGCCTCTGGGCCGAAAGTTGACCGATTCTGCCATGACTGGGATATGAGGGGTACCGGCTTGGTCAAGCGGGATGCCGGCCGGGCTGAATGCAGTGCTATGCTCAGGGCCGCTGTTTACAGGGGAGAGAGTGTGTGTCCGTGATGGCTCGTGCGCTGTGGCTGGCCCTGCTGGGTCTGGGCCTGTCCGGGTGTGCCGCGCTGGTGGAGCGCGGCGATCAACCGTTGGATGTGTCTGACGATGCAGAGGCTGCAACCTACGAGGTGCTCTACAGCGCGGACTTCCTGCCGGCTGATGGCATTGCGCTGGTGGAGATCCGGGTGACGCAGGATGCCGGCCAGCTGCGGGAAGCAGATTTTCGGGCGCCGGCATCACGGTACAAGCCACTGGCGGCCGATGGCGAGCTGGTGGAGACCGACAGGGGATTCCTCTGGCGGCCGCCTGAAGGCGGTGGTGTTCTGACGTATGAATTTAAGGTGGCAAACCAGCGCGGGCGCGGCAACCCGCCCAGTTACGATGCGCGCATGGAGGCGGCGTGGGCGCTGTTGCGGGCCGACCACCTGTTCCCGCCTGCCCGGACACGCACCGCTGGTCCGGCGCAGTCGCAGCCATGGATCCGGCTGACCGGCCCCGACGACTGGCACTTTGAAACCCGATATGGGCCGGTCGGCGCCGAGCCGGTTGCCATCCGCGAGCGTGAGCGGCGCTTTATCCGGCCGACCGGTTGGATGGTGGCGGGGCAGCTCGGTATTCGTCGTGATGAGATTGCCGGGATAGCTGTCGCAGTGGCTGGACCAACCGAGCAGGGGTTCAGGCGCAACGACATACTGGCGATGCTGAACTGGAATCTGTCGGCGTTGCTTGAAGTCTTTCCGGATGAGCGCGATCGCCTGCTGATCGTTGGCGCCAATGACCCGAGCTGGCGCGGTGGCCTGTCCGGGCCGTACTCCCTGTATCTGCATACGGACCGGCCAATGGTCAATGAAGACGGTACCAGCACCGTGATCCATGAACTGGTGCATGTGTACTCTCGACAGTCCGCCAGCGGCAATGACAACTGGATCATCGAGGGCATTGCCGATTTCTATGCCGTTGAAATCATGCGCCGCACTGGCACCATCACGGCGGCGCGCTTTGAGCGGGCGGTCACCAGCATGGCGCAGCGGGCGCAGCGTATCGACACGCTCAAGGCACGCGGGGTCAATCACGACCAGCGTGCGGCGGCAGCGCGGCTGATGTACGAGATCGATCAGGAGATCCGCGCTGCCAGCAATGGGCGGCAAAGTCTTGATGATCTGATGCCATTGCTCGAACCGGATCGTACGGCTTTGACCCAGGCGTTGTTCGAAACGGCGCTGACTGATCTGCTCGGCCGTCCGTCGGAAACCCTCTCGGATTGGGCGGCATTGTTGTGAGTGGAACACCGGCGAGGGTGGCCTGATGCGCAGACCGGTGTCGGGACTGGTGCTCTGCGGCGGTGCCGGCCTGCGCTTCGGTGGTCGCGACAAGCCGCTTGAGTTGCTGCAGGGGCGGGCGCTGGTGGATTGGGTGCTGAAGCGACTCGCGCCTCAGGTCGATGGCATTTGGATCAGCGCAAACCGACACATCGCAGAATATGAGGCCCGTGGCTGGCCTGTGGTTCTGGATGATCCGGCCTGGCAAGGCGCCGGGCCGCTGGCCGGGCTTCAGGCCGGATTGCGGGCCTGCAGGCCGGGTTGGGTGTTGGTCTGCCCAGGAGATATGCCGTTACTGCCGCAGGGTCTGGCCGCCAGGCTGCTTAACGCGGTGCCACCGGTACGGCCGAGTCTCGACGGCGCTACAGTTCAGGCTGCCTTGGTGCATGACGGCCGGCGCGTGCAGCCGCTGCTCGCATTGGTGCACACCGATGTGGCGCCAGACCTGCAGCATTACCTGGAATCCGATGGGCGTGCCGTGCGTCGGTTCTGGTCCGGGCTCACGACGATTACGGTCGATGGCAGCGACTGGCAGGCACAGCTTGAGAACCTCAATAGCCAGGCCGACCTGGCCCGACTGGCTGCGCAGCTGGCAGCCAGTCCCGATCAACGCCTGTAACTGCGTGGTGGCTTTCGGGTAGAATCGCGCCTTTACTTCTGCAGGAGTCGCCAAGATGAGTGAAGCTTTTCGTCAGGAAGTCCGCGAATGGCTGGAGGCAAATTGCCCGCCGTCCATGCGTGGTCCGGTAGATCCGGCCGAGGCCTTTCTCGCTGGCGGTCAGCGTACCGATGACCATCAGCTGTGGATCGATCGTTTGCATGAGCGTGGCTGGACGGTGCCCGCCTGGCCAAAGGAGTATGGCGGTGGCGGCCTCGACTGGGAGCAGAACCGTATCCTTCAGGACGAGCTGCGCCGCATCAACGCCCGTCCCGCCGTAACCGGCATGGGCGTGACCATGATCGGACCGGCGCTGCTGGAATTTGGCACACATGAGCAGAAGCTCGAGCACTTGCCGAAGATTGCCAGTGGCGAGATCAACTGGTGCCAGGGCTACAGTGAGCCCAACGCCGGCTCCGACCTGGCGAGCCTGCGAACCAAGGCGGTCGAGGATGGGGATGAGTACGTCATCAACGGCCAGAAAATCTGGACGTCAGGTGCAGACCGGGCAGACTGGATATTCTGCCTGGTGCGCACCGACTTTGACGCGCCCAAGCATGAGGGCATCACCTTTATACTGTTCACGATGCACCAGCCGGGTGTGACCGTGAAGCCAATCAAGCTGATCAGCGGCCTGTCACCGTTCTGCGAAACCTTCTTCAATGATGCCCGGGCGCTGAAGAAGAATGTTGTCGGTGAGGTCAACAAGGGGTGGACTGTTGCCAAGCGGCTGCTGCAGTACGAGCGGACCTCGATTGGCGGCATCGGTGGTGGCGGCGGCAGCCGTGAGAACAGCATGGAGAATGTGGCCAAGCGCTATATTGGCGAGCAGGACGGCCGTATTGCGGATGATCAGATCCGCAGCCGGGTCATTACGCATCGGATGAATGACAAGGCGTTCAGTCTGACCACGCGGCGCAATCAGGAAGAGCTGAAGTCCGGTCTCGCGCCGGGACCGGCCTCGTCGATGTTCAAGTACTATGGTACCGAGCAGAACAAGCGCCGCTATGAGCTGTTGCTGTCGATCATGGGCACGCAGGCCGTCGGCTGGGAAGGTGACTCCTTTGATGACTACGAGCTCGGCACCACTCGTGCCTGGCTGCGTTCGAAGGCCAACTCGATCGAAGGCGGCACCTCGGAAGTGCAGTTGAACATCATTGCCAAGCGTGTGCTTGAGCTGCCGGAGCCGCCGGCCGCTAATCAAGGCTGAACACTCGAACAGCCCGTGCCGGCCGTCTCGACATGGACGCTCGGCTGGCACCTAAAAAACGCCCGTAACCCATTGAGGTTATGGGCGTTTTTTTTGAAGCTTAAAGTGATTTGGCAGGTTGAATCGGCTTGGCCGGCAGACCCTGGAATCTTGCCTATACTGCATAGATCAGCCGAAGCAGGTGTCCGGATGGCGCCTGCCGGCAGACCTGTGGCGGGATGACCCGATGAGCATGGCAGACATCCTGATTCTGGAGGACAGCGACGAACTTGAGCGCCTGGCAGGGTTGCTGGCGCCGGAGTCGGGTCGCTGGCAGTGGCACCTGCAGGCGGACCCTGAGGCGGCCATGGCGCAGGTTGCAGCGGATGCACCGGATGTGTTGCTGGCGCGGCTCGATGGCAGCAATGACTGCCTGGCGCTGTTCGAACAGACGCGACGCCTGGCCCCGGGTACGTTGCGCCTCGGGCTGTGTCGCACGCTGGACAGCTCGCACCTGTCACGCAGTATAGGTATGGCCCATCAGTTACTACCGAAGCCGGTTGATGGCGACAGGCTGCTGGCCACCCTGCGGCAGGCGTTGAACATGCGGATGCACCTTGGCGGGGCGGGCCTGCAGGCCTTGGTGGCAGGTTTGTCGTCGCTGCCCAGTTTGTCGGACAGCTACCACCGGATCATGGCACTGATTGAGCGCAAGGACATCACCCTTGAGGACCTTGGCGAAGTCATTGCTGCCGATGTGGCATTAACGGCCAAGCTGCTGCAACTGGTCAACTCTGCGTACTTTGGCCTGAAAGTGCCGATCAGCAGCCCGCGGCAAGCCTGTGTGATGCTTGGATTGGATGCGGTTAGAACACTGCTGGTCAGCATCGAGGTGTTCCGTTGCCTCGAACCGGACCAGTTGCCGCACACGGCTACGCGCCGACAGCTGTATTGGCTGGTCGGCCTGGCGCTGGTGCGAGGCCGCCGTGCACGATGCGCGGCAATTGAGCTGGGCCTGTCGCCACACGAGGCGGAACGCTGTCGGCTGGTGGCCATGCTTGGGGACATTGGCCTGATGCTGCTGATGACTGAACTGCCCAAGCGCTGGCAGGCGCTGCTCAGTGCCGCGTCCGGTGACTGGTCGGAGTCGGCTGAACGCGAGGTGCTGGGCTGCTCGCAGGTTGAACTGGGCTGTTACCTGCTGTGCCTTTGGGGGTTTGACCCCGCCCTGTTGCATTGGCACTTGAATCAGCGTGATCCGACCAAGGCGCAGCAGCCTGATCGTGGACTGGTAGCCGTGTATCTTGCCCGCCTTTGCGATGGTCCGCTGCTGCCAGTGACCGAAGATCAGGCGGTCGCGGGTACAGGACAGAAACAGTGGGACCTGGCGCCACTGGCTGAATTGGGGTTGGCCGACCGAGAGACAGACGCGTTGCTGACCAAGGTGATGCATGGTTGAGCAGAAGCAGGAAACAGACACGCAGCCCAGATTGTTGGTGGTCGACGATCTGGAAGAGAACCGGGAACTGATCCGGCGACGGTTACAGCCGCGTGGTTTTGTGGTGGAGGAAGCGTCTTCGGGTCCGGAGGCACTGGCACTGTTCGACCGCCAGTCGTTCGACCTGGTCCTGCTTGATGTCATGATGCCGGTGATGGATGGCTATCAGGTGCTGCGTGAGTTGCGCCAGCGATTCTCACCGGTGGAATTGCCTGTGATCATGGTTACGGCCCGTGACGAGTCAAGCGAGGTCGCTGACGCGCTGGATCATGGAGCCAATGACTACCTCACCAAGCCCATAGACTTCAAAGTCCTCGAAGCGCGGGTCCGGGCGCAGCTCAGGCATCGTGTCAGCCAGAAAACGCCGGCGGCTAGCCAGCAACATGGCGACAGTGCGGCGTCTGGTGCGGTAGACGGCCTTACCCGGCTGGTGACGCGACGCGGCTTTGAAGAACAAGTCTCCAGAGCTCTGGTGCGTGCGATGCGTACGGGCGCCCGGCATGCGATGGCCATCATCAACATCGATGACTTCAGGATGGTGAATGCCGCCTATGGTCAGTTGGCCGGTGACCGTGTGCTGCAGAACACCACAGAAGTCATTCGTCGGGTGCTTGGTCCGAAGGATGTGCTGGCAAGGCTGGATGGCGGCGAGTTTGGCGTGCTGCTGCATGAGGTTGACGAGCACAGGGCAGAACAGTTGCTGCGTGAAGTCCGCATTCAGTTGCGTGAGAGCAAGACGCTCTGGCGCGATGTCCAGATCAATACAACAGCCTGTATGGGCGTTGTGATGATCAGTGCCGAAGACAGCAGCATCAGTGAACTGATGCGCGCAGCAATCCTGACCTCGGAAGCTGCGCGCCAGCTTGGCAAGGACCAGATACGATTTTACAATCAGGCCGACGACTCGGTAAGCAGCATTCAACGGCAGGCAGATTGGGCCATACGTCTGCAGCGGGCGATGGCGGAAGATCGCCTGGTGCTTTACGCACAGCCAATTGTGGAAACCGAGACGCGCTTTGCCGGATCAGTCAGCTACGAAGTCCTGGTGCGTATGGTGGAGGATGGCGAGTTGATTTCGCCGTTTTTCTTTTTGCCAGCGGCGGAAGCACATGGCCTGATGCCGGACCTGGATCGATGGGTACTGGAGAGCACGCTGCATATGCTGGTCAACGTGGAGGCCGGTCCACATTTCACGCCTGAGCACATATCCATTAACCTCTCCGGACACTCTTTGTCCAGTCCCAGGTTCATGCGCATAGCTGAAGAACTGATTAAGGCATCAGGCGTTGCGCCGACACGTCTGTGCTTCGAAGTGACCGAGACAGCGGCGATTCAGCGTATCGATCAGGCGCGGGCATTTATCGATCACTTCAGAGCCATGGGCATACGCTTTGCGCTTGATGACTTTGGTTCGGGTGTCAGCTCCTTCGGCTATCTGCGAGAACTTGATGTGGATCTGGTTAAGATAGATGGTCAGTTCGTGAAGAATATCGCGTCGTCGCCGGTAGACCGGGCTATTGTTGCTGCTGTAACCCAGATTGCGCACGTGTTGGGCAAGCAAGCGGTTGCTGAGTTTGTGCAGAACGAAGAGTCCATTATCGAACTGTCCAGGTTGCAGGTGGACTATCTTCAGGGCTACCACATTGCCCGACCGGCGCCGCTCGCAGACATCATGCGGCTTGGCCCGGAAGCCGGCGGCTCCACGGCGACATCGCTGGCACCGGCAGCGGGTACTGCAACTGAAGCGACATCCGGTGCTACATCTGGTCCGACATCTGGCCCGACATCTGGTATGGGAGCGGCCTGAGGCGCTTATGTGGCCCTGGCCAGGTAATCGACCACGCAGCCTGGTGCTACAGGCCAGCCTGGTTGCCAGCCTCGGTGTGTTCGTTAGCGCGCTGTTGATTGTTGCCGTCCTGTATCTTGCCCTGCGACATACGACTGCCGAGGATAGTCAGGCTCGGCTTGAGGTTCAGGCGCTCGGTGCCGTCGAGTTGATGGGCAACTACCTCGATCGCATTTACTCAGACCTCGTCTACGTGTCTGAGGTCAACTACCTGAACCTTTATCGCAACAGTCGGATTGAGGCCGCTGACAACCCTTCTGAGGCGGCTGACGAAGCGGTCGCGACGTCAGCCGGCTATCTTGAGGAGACCTTCCGCCTGACACTGGGGCGAACGCCAGACTATCGCTACATTGCTCTGGTGGATCCGGATGCTGGTGAGTTGCTGGTAGGGCCGTCACCAAAGCTGCTGCTTGGTGCCAACAAGGGTTTGAGCCGTGATGGGCTGCCTGAGCCGGAGGTGCCGGACTTCCTGTCCGAGCTGGCGTACTGGACATCGGAGCTGCCGCAGAACGTACCGGCACGCAAGCTGCTTGATGCCGATGCCGGCTGGATCATCGATTTGATCAGAATCCCTGGTCTCGACGGTGACTGGATGGTCATGCTGGTGACGGACATCAGTGACTTGATGACCCGGGTGCACCTGGACCTGGAAGCGGGCGCCTATGACGTCCTGATGGATGTCTCACTGCAAGCGCCCGAATATGCCGCAGCAGTGGTCGTGACCCCAGGTGGCGGCACGGCAAGACCCGAGCCACCGGTGCAGGCTGATGCCAGGCGCGTTACGCACTGCATGCCGCATGGCCAGCTCGCAACATTGTGCTTTACCGCTCTGCCGGCAGCACAGAGTCAGGGGTTGGCTGAGGCTGGCGGCTGGTACGTTCTGTCAGTGGCACTGCTGCTGTTGGTAGTGGCCAGCCTGTTGTCGGGGTGGCTGGCGCGGCGTCGCCTGCAGCCACTGGCGACGCTGGGTCAGGCCATCGGAGCCGTTGCTGATGGTGACTACAACCGTCAAATAGGTGGGCGCTGGCCGGCGGAGCTGGACGATCTGGCCAAGGTCGTCAACCGGATGATCGCCCGTATTCAGGAACGGACCCGCTCCATTGAGGATCTCTATCGCAGCAGTGCCGATGCCGAGGCCGGTTACCGGGCCATGCTCGACCATCTGGCCGAGGCGGTCATTATCACCGATGCCAACGGACGGATCGAGACGATCAATCCGCGCGGGATTCAGATGTTTGGTGCGAGCGAGAAAGTGTTGCGCCAGCAGGTGCTGCCGGAGTTACTCAGTCGCTCATCGGTACAGGCCCCCGACGTCCTGATGCGCAAGCTGGCAGCAGGACAGGCCGCGCTCAGCGTTGATCACGATGGCTACTTGAGCGCCAGTCGTATGGACGGCAGCAGCTTCCCGGCAGAAATGCGGGTGGCGGCTGTAGCGCAGACTGGCAGTTTGTTTTATGTCTGTGTGATGCGGGACATGACAGAACGGCAATGGCTGGCCGACGAGTTGCGCAGTAGTGAGGCTTTCCTGGCGAGCATCTTCGACAATATCCCAGTCTCGCTATCCATTTTGGAAGTGCCGAGCTGGCGCTATCTGAACGTCAACAAAGCTTACGAGGATATCTTTGGCATTGACCGCTCCAATGTTCTTGGCCGCACGGAAAGCCAGGTACTGCCAGGCGATCAGGGCCGCCGTGCCGTGCAGGCGTACAGTGAAGTTATCGAGGGGAAGCGGGATGTCGTTGGGGAGTTGTTCCGGGTTGATGCCGGTCTTCGACACTATTGGCTGCGCACGACTGTGGTGCCTGTAGCTGATGACAGTGGGGTGCTGCGCTATCTGCTGATCATATCTGAAGACTGTACCACCGACATCGACAATGCGCGCGAGGCGCGCCGCAAACAACATCGGCTGTCGCTGTATTTCCAGGCCACCAGCACGCTGGCCATGGATATCGACCGGGATGGCGTTGTAGTCCACGCCAATCAGCGTTTGGCTGATGTCATGGGGCTTACGGTTACAGACCTGTTGGGCAGCCCCTTCTGGCAGGTGCCGTTTGCAGGTGAAGAGGCGGACTTTGGTGTTCGGCGTATCCAGCGCATTCTTGACGCGCCCCGGGAAGATTGGGAATCACCCAACTTTGATCGTGTTGAAGTGTTTGACTGCTTTTTGGGGACTCGCCGTATTCGCTGGAAACTTAAGCCGCGCTGGCACATGCGCCGCACGTCGGTAACAGGTGTCAGCTTGATTGGCGATGACATCAGTGATCTGTACCGGCAAAAGCTGGGAGCTGAACAGGCCAACCAGGCCAAGAGCGAGTTTCTGGCCAATATGAGTCATGAGCTGCGCACGCCCCTTAACGCCATAATCGGGTACAGCGAAATGCTGGAAGAGTCGGCGGCGGCTGGCGAGCGTCATCAGGACGTGCAGGACCTGATTCGGATCCGGGAGTCCGGCCGCCAGCTGTTGAACCTGATTAATGAGATTCTCGATCTGGCCAAAGTGGAGTCCGGCAAAGTGGCCGTTGAACTGGTTCCGCTGCGGGTGCCGACCCTGGTCAAGGAGCTGACCACACTCAGCCAGCGCATGATGCAGGAACAGCACAATCAGCTCGAAGCAAGCGGGACGGCAACAGCACTTCTCGTCACAGATGAACAGAAGCTCAAACAGGTGCTGCTGAATC
>SKXG01000419.1 GCA_007128525.1 Pseudomonadales bacterium
CGTTGACCTGCAGGACGCGGTCGGTCGGGTCTTCGCGGAACTCGCCGTCACCATCAGTGCCGCTGTGATCTTCTCCAGTGTACTGGCCCTGTCGCTGACGCCGATGATGTGCTCCAAATTGCTGCGTCCTTCCGAGCAGGAAGGCCGGTTTGCCGCCATGCTCGACCGCGGCTTCGAACGCGTAGCCGACGGCTACGAGCGGATTCTGGCGCGGATGATGCGAAACAGTGCTGTGCTGCCCGTTATCGCTCTGGTGGTTGGCGGTTTCGCGGTGCTGATGTTCCTGGAGCTTCCCGACGAGTATGTGCCACAAGAGGATCAGGGCTCCTTTATGGCCCGTGCCATGGCGCCTGAAGGCACTGGCTTCGACTACATGCAGCAACAGGTTTACAAGCTTGAAGAGCCGCTGGTGCCCTACATTGAGGCCGGTGACGTTACTCGGGCGCTGTCTGCCATGCCGGCCTTTGGCGGCAATGATCCATCGTCCGCCGTGTTCTTTGTCACCATGGCGCCGTGGCAGCAGCGCAGCGTTTCCACTGCAGATGTGATGAACGACATGCTCGAACAGTGGAACCAGGTACCAGGTGTGCGTACGGTTGCGTTTATGCGCTCCGGTCTGTCCCGCGGCACGGGTGGCCCACCGGTGCAGTTTGTACTTGGCGGCTCGACATATGAAGAGCTGGCTGAGTGGCGCGATCTGATCATGGAACGCGCCGAGAACTATCCGGGCCTGATGCGGCCGGATTCGGACCTGAAAGAAACCCAACCTCAGGTGCTGGTGCACATTGATCGCAATCGGGCGGCTGCCCTGGGCGTTTCGGTGCAGAGTGTCGGGCGAACGCTCGCTGCGATGATGAGCGAGCGTCCAGTGACCACCTACATAGACGGCGGCGAAGAATACGATGTCGTGCTGCAGGCACGCGAGGACCAGCGTGCGTCTCCCAATGATCTGACCAACATTTTCGTGCGTTCGGACACCACGGGAGCACTGATACCGCTGTCCAATCTGATATCGGTGGAGAGCATCGCCAGTCCCAGCGCGCTGAACCGCTACAACCGGATGCGCGCTGTGACCATTACCGGCATGGTGGCACCGGGCTATTCGCTGGGTGAGGTGCTTGAATTCCTCGAAGACACCGCGCGCGACCTATTGCCGGAGCAGGCGCAGATTGACTATCGCGGCCAATCCCTGGAGTACAAGGAAGCCTCTGGCGCCCTGTACTTCACCTTCATACTCGCCCTATTGATCGTGTTCCTGGTGTTGGCGGCGCAGTTCGAAAGCTTCGTGCATCCGCTGGTGATCATGACAACGGTGCCACTGGCCATTGCCGGTGCAGTGCTCGGCCTGTACCTGACCGGCAGCACCCGAAATATCTACAGTTACGTTGGCATGATCATGTTGATCGGCATCGCCGCGAAAAACGGTATCCTGATTGTTGAGTTCATCAATCAGCGGCGCGATGCCGGGATCGAGTTTGCGCAGGCCATTCTGCAGGCCGCCCGCATCCGTTTCCGTCCGGTCGTGATGACCGCGCTCTGCACCATGATGGGGTCAGTGCCGCTGATTCTGGCCACCGGTGCCGGCTCGGAAAGCCGAACAACACTGGGCGTGGTGATTTTCTCCGGCGTGCTGTTGGCAACCTTCCTGACGTTGTTCGTGGTACCGGCGTTCTATCAGCTGCTGGCTCGGGGCACATCGTCACCCAATGCCGTGGCCAATCGTCTGGAATCCATGCAGGCCCGCAGTTACGACGTACGCTAACCCTGCTGCAACTTACGATAGCTGGCGAGGCGTCGCGCCTCAAGACGCCCGTCAGCAAGCGCGGCCAGAACCGCACAGCCGGGTTCGCGCAAATGGGCGCAGTCGTTGAAGCGGCATTGTGCCGCCAGTTCCTGTATGTCCTGAAACAGGTCCTCCACGCCTTCGTCACCGGACAACTGCAGTTCCCTGATACCTGGCGTATCAAGCAGTACGCCGCCACTCGGCATCAGGTGCAGGGACCGGTATGACGTGGTATGCCGGCCCTTGTCGGCGCGCCCGATTGCGGCCGTGGCCTGGCGGCCCTGTGCGAGCAGTGTATTGACCAGCGTCGACTTGCCGACACCAGAGGAGCCGACCAGGGCCAGCGTCCGGCCCCGCTGACACCAGCTCCGCAGTATCTCCCCACCGGCAGCATCCCGTGCATTCAGCGCACGCACCTCATGCGGGCCCAGGGCAAGTGCCTGATCCACATAAGGCGCCGGGTCGTTCAAATCCGCTTTGGTCAACAGGATGACCGGCGTAACGCCGGCTTGCCGGGCGAGCGTCAGGTAACGTTCCAGCCGCGAAGCATTAAACTCCTCATTGCAGCTGCTGACGATAAACAGCACGTCGATATTGGCGCCGAGCAGTTGTGGCACCGGGCGCGGACCGGCCGCCATACGGCTCAGCAGCGTGCGCCGCTGCAATCGCCGCAGAACGCGGCCGGTACGCGGCTCCAGCAGCGTCCAGTCGCCCACGGCCGGCCGCTCCAAAGGGGGGTCGCGATACCACTTGCCGGCTATGGCGGCACGAAAAGTGGCCAAACCGTTGGTCAAACGCAGTTCCCGGCGCTGTACTTCGGTGATGCGTGCCGGACACCAGCCACGCGA
>SKXG01000211.1 GCA_007128525.1 Pseudomonadales bacterium
CAACTGCTCATGGCGCGCCAGCTCGCGCTCTCGATTGCGCAGCGTCACATCCAGGCGCCGCACTTCGGCACTGGCCGCAGCCACCGCCAGTTCGTGGGGCTCGGGATCCAGCTCCAGCAGCAGGTCTCCCTCGGCGACTTCATCACCGGCATCCACATGGATGCGCTTGATCTGGCCCGAAGCCTCCGCCGTCAGCGTCGGTGACGTACGGCTGTGGATCTGGCCAATGGTACGCTCGACGTCTTCCACCAGCTCCCGGCCAACTTCCGTGGTCGAGATCAAGGTGCCACGAGGGCCGGATCCTTCATCGTTTTCCGCCTCCGACCCGCCACAACCAACCAGCAGGCCGACCACGATCACCCCTGATACTGCAAGTCCTGATACACGCTTGAAACTACAACCCATGTTTGCCTGAGTCCTGTCGTTGTCCGTTATTGCTGTCCAGCGTACTGGCCAGACTTTCCGCCAGCAGCCGGCTGTAATCTGTCACGTCCAGCATGGCTTCGCCGGTCTGTCGGGCCCAGACATCACGTAGCTGGAAGTAGACGTAATTGGTGCCGAGCAAAGTCATGGCCAATACCAGTGCCCGCTGTTCCGAATCGCCGTAACCCGGGCCTGCCTGGTCGTTATCTTCACGTACGAGCGGCAGCAGACTGTCGCGCACGGTTACCAGTGTTCGAACCAGAGTGTCTTCAGCCTGGGCACGCTGCGGGTCTTGCACTTCACTGAGCATCTGGCGCATGAACAGCCGCACCATGGCGGGGTCGCTGAACATGTCGTCGAGCTCGATACGAATGTAGCGCGTCAGGGCGTCTTCGCTGCTGTCGGTCTGCAACTGGGCCAGTTGCCGCTGCTGGATCTCGACAACAGCCGCCAGCACCGCTTTGTACAGCTCGGCCTTGCTGCCGAAGTGATGAAACACGTTGGCTTTGCTGGTGCCCGCCCGCCGCGCAATATCCTGCATGGACGTGGCACCATACCCTTCGTCGGCAAACAGTTGCTTGGCGGCCTCCAGGATCCGTGAGCGTCCTGGCGCCTCGGGCGCAACAACGTCGCTGTGGTGGTCTGACATCAGGGGTTCCATAAACCTGTACGGCGGCGCTCACCACCATAAACGGCCTGAGCACGCCCTGGTCGGGTGTTGCTGGCCAAGCCTTCTGACAACGCCCGCTGACCGATCGGTCAGCGAAGGCGGGGAGTCTACCGACTGCATGCCAACGCCGCAACCAGCGGCCGCAAACTTGCGCCTTGTGCGACACTGGGTAACCATCTGCGCCGCCGGACTTGCAGGTCCGCGCCACTCAACGACAGGATTGGATCAGGCGGAACCTATGGATCTGTTCAAACAATTGGAAACAGCCGCCTCAGGTACCCGGGTCGGTTTGGACGAGGTGCTGTCTGCGCTGCGCTTCAACAGCGACGGCCTGATACCGGCAATTGCGCAGCAGCATGGCAACGGCGAGGTGCTGATGCTGGCCTGGGTCAATCGGGAAGCCCTGCTGGAGACCCTGCGCACAGGGCGCGCCTGCTACTACTCGCGCAGCAGGCAGAAATTGTGGCGCAAGGGCGAAGAGTCCGGTCATATGCAGCTGGTGCGCGCGGTCTATGCCGACTGCGACGGCGACACACTGCTGTTCAGCGTCGAGCAGACGGGTCCGGCTTGCCACACGAACCGGCCAAGCTGCTTTTATCTGCGCTTTGCAGACCAGAACCAGGACACCGGACTAACCGTGATTCAGGAACCTGTCACCACATGAATCTGCACAAGAAGCTGTACCTGCACAATACCGCCACAGGGCGCAAAGAACCGTTCGAGCCGCTGGATCCGCAGCGCGTCACCATGTACGTCTGCGGCCCCACCGTCTATAACCTGGTGCACATTGGCAATGGCCGGCCCGCTGTGGTTTTTGATGTCCTGTACCGGCTGTTGCGGGCGACTTACCCCAAGGTTCTGTACGCCAGGAACATCACCGACGTTGACGACAAGATCAACGCCGCTGCTGCAGCAAGCGGCGAATCCATCGCGACGCTGACGGAGCGCTACACCGAGCAGTACCGCGCCGACGTAGCCGGTCTGCTCACGCTGCCACCTGATGTTGAACCGCGCGCAACTCACCACATCGAAGACATCATCAGCATGATCCAGACCCTGATTGAGCGCGGCCATGCCTACGCTGCTGATGGCCATGTGCTGTTTCATGTCCCGTCACATCCGGATTACGGCACCCTGTCACGCCGTTCGCTGGAAGACATGATGGATGGTGCTCGAGTCGAAGTGGCCCCGTACAAGCGCGACCCGAAAGACTTTGTACTCTGGAAGCCCTCATCACCCGAGCTGCCCGGCTGGGACAGCCCCTGGGGCCGTGGCCGGCCGGGCTGGCACATCGAGTGCTCGGCGATGATCCGGCGCCACCTTGGCCCTGTTATCGACATACATGGCGGCGGCAGCGACCTGATCTTTCCGCACCACGAGAACGAACGGGCACAGAGCTGCTGCGCCGGTGATGCTCCATTCGTGCGCTACTGGATGCACCAGGCCATGGTCCGAAAGGACGGCGAGAAGATGTCCAAGTCGCTCGGCAACCTGGTCTTCGTCAGTGACCTGCGAGCCGAGTGGGATCCA
>SKXG01000014.1 GCA_007128525.1 Pseudomonadales bacterium
AAAGTCGCGTTCCTTGTTGGCCTTTTTCTGAACGCCGAAGGCCGCCGCGATGGTGCTACCCAGCACCTGCCACCAGGTGACCTTGTTTTGCCGGTCATCGCTGTTGTCCTGCCGGGGCGACTGCGTCATGGATTGGCTTCCGGGCTGCTGCAAGGGCGCCTAATGTACATGCTATTGCCGGGCTGTTCATTTCCCGGCGCGTCAATCGCCTGACAAATCCGGGCAGAGTGATGACACAAATGATGGTAAATTCGCAGGCTTGCCTGATCAGGAGCTGACATGACGGGATCGATGCGATGCGGTACCAGAGGAGGCGCCGTCTGCCGACCGCGTTTCGGTAAGGGCAGGTACTTTGGTGTGCTTGCCGGGGCCATTGCGGCACTGTTGGTGCTGGCCGGGTGCGCGGCACAGCCGGACCAGCCATTGCGGTTCGTTGCCGGCGCTGATGCCGAGTATCCAACCGCGGCGCGGGCTGATGGCGTGGAAGGCTATGTGGTCGTCGAGTACAACGTCGACGAAGGCGGTCGGGTGCGCTCGGCCCGGGTTGTTGAGTCTGAGCCCGAGGGCGTATTTGATCAGGCTGCGCTTGACGCTGTGACCGAGTGGCGATTCGAGGCACCTGTGGTGGATGGGCAACGCAAGACCGTCACGGGCCTGCGCAGCCGTGTGGCCTTCCAGCTGGGTGAGCCGGAGGAATATGTTGCGCCTTGAGACCAGCGGTGTCGGTCCTCGAGCGTTGTTGCTGCTCGGATTGAGTGCGCTGCTGGCAGGGTGTCTGGATGATCGCGACACGCTGCAGATCACCGACTGTCTGGCCGCAGACGGTCTGGAGCCGGATTGCCGCTTCTTCGAGCCCCAGGACCTTGCCGTGCTGCCGGATGGCAGCGGCATGATCATCAGTCAGCCGGCACAGGCCGGTGAGGACGACGGCAAGCTCCTGTTCTATGCACCGCAGCGCTTTTTCGACAGTCCCGCCGGCCAGCACACTGCGGACAGTCTGCTGACCCTTTACCCTGGCACTGATTTGGAAGCCGGCAGCGGTTGGGGCGACGACAACTGTGAGCCGCTGGCTGGGCGCCTGGTACCGCGTGGCATTGATGTGGTGGTGCGGGAAGACGATGCCTTGGCCCTGCTGGTGGTGAACCAGGGTGACCGCAAGGCCATTGAGTTTTTTGAGTTGCTGCCTGCCGATGCTTCGGAGCAGGCGCCAAGCCTGGTCTGGCGCGGCTGTGTAATGGCGCCAGCGCGGGCGACGCTGGGCGATGTTGCCGCTGATCCCGATGGTGGCTTCTGGGCCACACAGGCCTTTCCGTCGGACCGCCCCAACTGGTCGTATTTGCGTGCCCGGCTTGGGATGAGTACGGGTTATGTTTATCGCTGGGCGCCGAGTTACGGTTTCAGCAAGGTTGACGGTACCCAGTCCCGCCTGCCAAAAGGCATTGCCTATTGTTCTGAGACGGGCTATCTGTATTACGCCAGCTACATGGGTGATGAAGTGCGGAAGTTCGACACCGATCGCGGCGCTGTCATCGATCGCACCCGCGTCGTGCAGCCCAACAACCTGAGTTGGGGCTTGGAAGGCAGCCTGCTGGTGGCAGGGCATACCGCGGGCTTTGTTGAGCAGGGCGGATGCGATCCCCGTACCACAGGGGCCTGCGGCTTTGCGTTCGAAATCGTGGCAATTGATCCGGAGACCATGCAGGGGGCCGTGCTGCTGGCCCATCAGGGGGCGCCGATCGGCGCTGTTGATGTCGCCGTCAACCTCGGCGACAGTCTGTATCTGGCCTCACCGCTCGGTGATCGGGTGGTACGCTTTCGTCTTGACCCCCGGCAGCACAATTGACAGCCTGAAGCCCTTACCTTGTCTTGCCGGCAGGAGCCCGGATGCACAAGCCCGCTAGCTCGCCAGCCCCCTTCCTGTATGCCTGGCCGCCGCCGTGGCTGACCCGCTTCAATCGGATCTGGGTGGTGCTGCTGGCGCTGGTACTGCTGCTGCTGACTCAGCAGTGGCTGGCATCCTTTATTGACAGCAGAAGACTGGTCGCCGGGTTTTATACGGCCACCTATTGTCTGTGGTTCGGGCTCCTGACCTGGCTGGTGCTGGTGGCGCTGACCCAGCGCTTCGTGCCTTTCAACCCTTACCACTGGCTGGCCGGTATCTGGCTGAGCATGCTTACCCTGGCGGCGCTGATGGAGATCAGCGAGCTGATGCTGGGCCGGCCGCTGGCGCTGGCCGCTGTGTTTTCCAGCATGCTTGGAACCACGGCCGTGCTCGCGATCTGGGCCCGCAGTCTGAATCTGATACCGGGTTGGTCGGTGTGGACGGGCCTGTTGTTGATGGCAATGCTGGCGACGATTCCGATGTGGCAGGCGCGGGCATTGCAGGCCTATCGCGACAGCCTGGCGCCTGATCTGGTGCGCTTTGATGAGCAGCGCGCCAGCCGGCTGTGGACGACCGACCATGCCGCGAGGGTTGTGACTGCGCCCAACACCTGGACGGCCTATCAGGATCAGACGGTCCTGGAGTTGATCATTGCTGACACGGAAGAGCCGGCCTGGCGGTTGGCAGAGCCGATACCGGATTGGTCCGCATTCCAGTATCTGGTGGTGGACCTGTACCAGG
>SKXG01000062.1 GCA_007128525.1 Pseudomonadales bacterium
AACTGCTCCAGAATTGGGAATGCGGAGTCGATGATCAGATCGAGCAGGGCGTAAAGCAAGTAGTCTACATTGCGGCTGCGCAAGCGTGTGTTGTTCGGTGGCCGCAGACGGCGTCGGATCGGCTCGAACGGGTCTTCCTGTTCGGGGCAGAAGCAAATCAAATAATCGGCACCGATGAATAAGCTGATCTGAACTATTCTCAGCTCGCCATCTTCAAGGATTGGGAGATTCGAGGTCAGAAAAATCTGATCGTTATAGATGTCGACCTTGGGACGTTGGCCCAGGTTGTGCACATCCTCCAAGGCCAGTTCGTGCAGGCCGAAGCCATCACCGAGATGGCGCAGCAGGGCGGCGTCGGGATGGCCATTGATCTGAATCCAGGTTTTGGTATTGCGAGACAGGTACGGCTGGCAATCTGCGATGCTGATCAGTTCATCCTCAACGAAATCCGCCTCGGAATAGTCAATCAGCCGAATGGCGACACCACCTTCGCTGCCACTGCTTGTTCGTAGTGTGCCGGGCGCAGTGCCCGGACTGTGATAGCGCTTAAAGCTCATACTTCAGTTTCCCTGCAGGCCAGCCAGGCACGATAGAAAGCGGCAAGGCTTTCGGGACGCCGACCGGGATCCGGCTGGTCGGAACGACTCGGTAGCGCAGCTAACACGTTGATTTGCTCGATGGACTTCGCGTTTGACTTCATGATCGTGGCGCAATGATGGCGTAGTCGCCATTGGCTCGGGCGACGAGCTTGTCACCCAGGTAGATGCTGGAATCGAGATTGGCGGTGGTACGACCTTTGTTGATGAGTTGTGTCTTGCAGATCAGACGGCCTTCGGTCGCAGGCCGGAAGAAATTGATTTTGACGTCGATGGTGGCACAGGTTTCGCCGTCGTTCAGCGTCGGGTATAGCGCGGCGCCCATACCGGTATCGGCGAGCGCGAAGTAGAGTGCCCCATGTACGACGTCATGTGGATTGTGGTGCAGCAGCGGGTCAATCACGACGCTCGCGGTGCTGGCACCCGCCTCGTTGCTATCAACGCTCAGACCAACGAGATCTGCAAACGGATGGGGCATAATTTTCCTCCTGTGCTCCAGTAAACGGCTTTCCCAGGGCTGCCTTCATTCAAGGCCGGCAAGATGTCGTGTGATGTCGGCAGCAGGTGCCGTACGGCAATCACTGGCGTTTTGACCACACCACAAGGGTGTGAAGTCGACGGTGCCACGTGCTTCGGCGGCCTGGCGTAGCAGCCCGATGGCATCGGCAGCATATGGAAAGGGTGGCACATCATGACGCAGTGCGCCCAGTTCGCGCATGGCGCGGTTGACGATGCTGCGGGCCGGCCGCCCACTGAACAGGTTGGTCAGGCCGGTATGTTCCGCTGCCGGGCTGGTCAGGCTGGCGCGATGCAGTGGGCTGGTCCGGGCTTCCGAACACAGCAGATAGGCCGTGCCCACCTGTACCGCACTTGCGCCGAGAGCTTGCGCTGCCCGTACGGCCGCTCGACTGGAGATGCCGCCAGCCGCAATAACGGGGACATCAACGGCTTTCACAATTTGTGGCAGCAGTGCCATGGTCCCCATCTGCGTGCTGAGGTCGGTGCTCAGAAACATGCCTCGGTGGCCGCCGGCTTCGATACCTTGGGCGATTACGGCATCAGCACCATGTTCGGCCAGCCAGCGGGCTTCTGCCACTGTGGTCGCGGATGACAGAATGCGGGTGCCCCAGGATTTCAGTGTCTGGACCAACTCCGGCGCCGGCAGACCGAAGTGAAAGCTCACTAACGGTGGTTTGAAGGGGGCCAGAGTCGCCAGCATCTGGTCATCGAACGGGCGTCTGACCGCGCCGCTGGGCGGTGCGTCCAGAGGAACACCGAGTTCGGCAAAATAGGGCGCCAGCAGGCTGCGCCATTGCTGCGCAATCTCGTCATTGGCGGGCGGTTGCTGGTGGCAAAAGAAGTTCAGGTTACAGGGCAGACTGCCGGCCTGGTGCCATTGTTCAAGCACTTCAGAGACGGCCTTCGGTGTCAGCAAAGCGCATGGAATGGCACCCAGGCCCCCGGCTGTGCTGACGGCCTGGGCAAGTCCCGCATCCTGCACCCCGGCCATGGGCGCTTGCAGGATGGGCAATGTTGCGCCAAGCCATTCCGGCAGGCTGGCAGAAGTGCCGGTTGCATGCGATTCGAGCATCGTCATCTTGGCAGTCTCCAACCTTGGATTGGTCAAAGTGTAACAGGACGGCTGTCGTTGGCTGCGGTTGTTCCCTATTCTATTCTGGCCCCAGAGGGTGGTGCTGGGGCTCTGCCCGGACTGACTCCGGGTTCATGGCTGGTCCGTAAGGAGGCGTAGATGTTTGCAAAAGATTCTGTGGCTTTGGTGACGGGCAGCGCGGCCGGGATCGGCCTGGCGACGGCGCTGGCCTTCGGCCGGGCTGGCGCTCAGGTGGTGCTGTCTGATCGCGATGGCGAACGCGGTGAAGCTGCGGCTGAGCAGGTCCGTGCGCTGGGCGTGACGGCCGAATTTATTCAGGCCGATCAGGCTGATCCGGAGGCGGTGCGCGCACTGCACGCGCGTATTAAGGAACGCTTTGGAAGGCTTGATGCAGCCTGCAACAACGCCGGCATTGAAGGAGACCAGGGCCCAATTCTCGAGTCCAGTCTGGAGAACTTTGATCGCGTTATCGGCATAAACCTGCGCGGGCTGTTCGTTTGCCTGCAGGAGCAGTTGCGGCTGATGCTGGCCGGTCAGGGCGGCGCCATCGTCAATATGGCCTCGGTGGCCGGACTGGTTGGATTCGCCGGGCTGCCTGCCTACTGCGCGTCGAAAGGGGGTGTTGTGCAGCTCACTCGCACGGCGGCCCTTGAGTATGCGGAACGTGGTGTTCGCGTCAATGCCGTGTGCCCGGGTGCGATCAAGACGGAGATGATCGATCGCCTTACCCGGCAAGACCCGGCCACAGAGCAGCAATTTGCTGCCCTGCACCCGATTAACCGCATGGGCCGTGTCGAAGAAGTGGCAGATACCGTCGTCTGGCTCTGCTCGCCGCAGGCCAGCTTCATCACGGGTCAGGCACTGGCGGTTGATGGCGGTCTGGTGGCGCGCTGAGCGACAGGGCCTGACAATTTGTAACAAATCGGCTTGTAACAAACCGGCTTCGCTGGCGTCTCATATGTCAGGTTCTGACGAAATGATGTTGGAGTGACTATGCCGTATTGGAACGCGCTGCGACTGGCCGTGCTGAGCACAAGCCTGCTGTTGCTGCTGGCCGTGGGCAACCCCGCGCGGGCAGATTTGATGACGGAGACTTTTGCGGAGTATCAGAAGTTGCTCGAGCGGTACCTGACCGAGAAAGACCTCGACCATGACGGCCTGGTCTCAGCGTTTGACTATCAGGCAGCGCTTGACGACGACGATCTGGAGAAAATCCTGTCTGCCCAGCATGAACGCCTGGCAGAGTTCGACAAGGATCAGCTCGACAGCCGTGAGCGTGCCATCGCGTTCTGGAATAACGCCTACAACTATTTCATGCTGGCGGAGATTCTCAAGGAACGGCCTGACGGCGAGCTGGTGGATTCCGTTTGGGACTATGGTGGTCGCTACAATCCGTTCCGGGACAGCGTGTTTACCACGACGAAGCACGACATTGGCGGCACGCGTTACAGCCTGGATGAGATGGAGAAAGGCATGCTGCTAGGCGATGACTTCGCCGAGCGGGGCTGGAAAGATGCCCGTGTACATTTCACCGTGAACTGTGCCTCAGTCGGATGCCCGCCACTGCGCAAGACGATCTATACCGAAGACAACATCGACGACCTGCTGGCAGAGAACACGCGCCGCGCGTTCAACACCGAGCGTCAGCTTCGCGTTGACGGCCGCACGCTGTACCTGACGCAGTTGTTTGACTGGTATGAAGACCATTTCGAAGATGCCGCTGGGTCGGTCCGCGACTTCATCCGTGAACACGCCGATGACCGGATCGTCGATATGATCGAGGACACCAGCCGGATACGCCACATCGACTACGACTGGGCGTTGAACAGCAAGGAAAACTTCAGCGAGTTTGACTGAGCACGACTCTGGCAGTGCCTTGCCGTCAGATGCTGTACACGCGCGCTGCGGTACCGTAGAACATGGCGTCTTGCTCATCGTCACTGAAGCGGGACGCAATTTTCTTCAAGCCGTTGTAGAGCACTGGGTACGACAGCGAGCGCTTGTCGACCGGGAAATTGCTCTCGAACATGCAGCGTTCCGGGCCAAAGGCATCGATGGTGTGCAGGTAGTAGCGTTCTTGCGCCGCAACAAATTCGTCTGAGGTCGGGGGCCGCTCGGCCTTGTCCCAGCCGAAGCCATTGTCCGGCATCGCCAGGCCGCCGAGTTTGGCAACCACGTTTGGACAGCGGGCCAGCGCTTCAATGTCTTTGCGCCACTGCGTAAAAATCTCTTCACGTTGATCGGCATAGGGTCCAACCCCGAGTGGTGTGCCGAAATGATCGAGGATCATCACCGTGTCGGGCACCGCTTGCGCGAGCGCGGCAAACTCCGCGTTCTGGTGATGGTAGTGCCAGGCATCGAAGGTAAAGCCCATCTCACCCAGGCGTTTCATGCCGCGACGAAAGTCGTCCCGTGCGTACAGGCCTTCGGGAGCGCGGATGCGGATGCTCAGCGCTTCCGGATGCGTGTCCCGGGCACCCGACTGTCGTATGCCGCGAAACAGGCCGCCGGCAGCTGCAATATGCGCTTGCAGTACCTCTTCAACCGCTTCCGCCAGGCATAGATCGGCGCGGGATACGATGGCCGCGATCCGTGCCTGATCCGGACTACCCTTTGTGCTCTGCTCGGCTATTTCCCGCACGAACTCGGTTTCGCCGACGCAGCGCAAGGTCTCAGGACCGTCGCTGCGATAGCTGGCGCCGCACTCGATAAATACGGTCTTCTCGATCCGATGGCCGGAGTCGGTGTCCGCCCACAGGTCTTTGAGCAGATAGCTGTGATTGTCACGCCGCCACAGATGATGGTGCGGGTCGATGATGCGACGCTCAGGATCCAGGATGGGCTCTTCGACCTGAGCCAGCCAGTCGGGCGTGCCGGGCGTGGTCATGGGGTGCCTCCAGTGGTGGTTTGTGGCGCAGCTGCGCTCAGTCTATCGCCTGCGGCCGCGCCGGTGAAAACTTTGCACGAATTTGGATGGCCAGGGCTTCCGCCCAAAGCGCATAGGCCCGGGGGCCGGGATGGAAGCCGTCTTCAGCCATGTAAACAGGATTGGGCGGGAACGGGATCTGGCACAGCTCGACTCCGTCCTGCGCGGCGGCCAGCTCGGCCAGCGTCGCATTCAGTCGCCTGGCACGCCAGCCCAGGGTCTGTCTGAGCGGTTGTGGCAAGGCGGGAAAGCGATGCATCGGCGGAACAGCGCTGAGCAGAATGAGGCGGGCTTCGAAGCGCTGTTTGAGCGTTTCAATGAGCTCGGCCTGCAGTTGCTGCCAGCGCTGCCTTCGCGTAGCGCCGGTGACATCGTTGACACCGAGTGACGTGACCACCGCATCGACGGGTACAGGTGTGAGCGTGCCAAGGTTGCGCAGCAGGTCTGCTGTTTTAAACCCGCTCTGTGCATGCAGCATCCAGTGCACGCGAAAGTCCGCCGTCAGCAACCGCAGCAGCTGTCCGCTGAGGGCCTCGGACTGTTCAGCGACGCCGACGCCGGCAGCGGCGGAGTCTCCAAGAATGAGCAGGCGCAGCAATGGACCCTGCCCGGCTTCGCCCCTTCTCGGGCCAGCGGCTTCCGGCAGCCTGGGCGTCACGCGCCGGACATGCAGCGCCTGAGCGAGCAGCAGCGGGCTCAGCACCGCGGCGCCGGCCAGCGGCAAGCAGTCCTTCAGTCTGGGCATGATGATCTTGGCATGCGCTGCTCCGCGTGTGGCTGCGTTCAGGCCAGGTTACGGATCAGGTCGCCGAGCTTGCGGCAGGTTAGCGCGAACAGCGAATACTCGGGGCTGACAACCCGCCGGGTCTCTTCGATCACCGAACGCCAGGCGTCGTTAAACGCCGGATGTCGGTCGAGCCAGGACTGTACCGCGATGGCCGGACTCTCCTGCTCGGGTGCGCTGGCCAGAACGCTGGCTGCTAGGCGGCCGTGCTGTGCCATCAGCTCATCGGCTACGGCTTCGCGCTCCATGGCCTGCCAGTGATTGCCCGGCTGTACCTGGCTGAGCTGCTCGATCAGCCAGTCAATTTGCAGCGCCTGACCGATGATGCCGTAGGTCTGCAGAGCGCGTGCCGGGTCTACCTGCTGCACGAAAGCGCCTTCGATGACATGCAGCAGCGCAACCGGAACACTGCCGTCGGCACTGAGGCGCGCCACGTCCTCCGGCACGCCGGCATCGATCAGCCGGCCGGTCTCGGCCTGCCAGGCGTCAAGGCCGACGGATCCGACCAGTGGTTCGAGTTGTCCGATCAGGGACTGCACAGCGGGCTCGAACTCCGCGATCAGCTGTGCGGTGTCCAGTGCACCATGACGATGGCGCAGGAACCAGCGCGTGGCACGCCGGCCCAGCCGACCGATTTCGATCATCAGCGCCAGGCGCTGCACGGCAGGTATGTCGAGTCGGTTTTCAAGTACCGCGAAGGGTTCACGAAGCCGGAAGGTCGCTGCGCTGATGTGCCAGGCACGCACGATGTCATCCAGTGGTGCCCCAACGAACTCCATCAGGTGCGTGCTGAAGGTGATGCCCATGTGATGCACCAGGTCATTGGCGGCCATGGTGCTGACGATCTGCGGGGCCAGCCGGTGCTGGCGCACGGCGGATTCATATTGGGTGCGCAGCTGCTGCGGGAACTCTTCGAACAGGCGCTCGGACACCACCGCATCCTGACTGATGTCCACAGCATTAAGGCGCTCCTGCAGATGCATCTTGGAATAGGCCATGAGCACGGCCAGTTCCGGCCGCGTCAGCGAACCACCCCCCTTGAGTCGGTCTGCGAGGGTTTCTTCATCCGGCAGCCCTTCCAGGCTGCGGTCCAGATCCATCTCCTGTTCCATGCGGCTGATCAGGCGCCGGTACTGGGTGACGCGTGTAGATGCGTGGCGCTCCGCCAGCGACAGCGTCTGGACCTGAGCGCGATTGTTATCCAGCACCAGCTTGGCTACCTCATCGGTCATGTCGCGCAGCAGTTGATTGCGCTGCTTCTGCGTCAGATCACCGTCGGCGACGACCTGGTCGAGCAGGATCTTGATGTTTACTTCGTGGTCGGAGCAGTCAACGCCGCCCGAGTTGTCGATGAAATCGGTGTTCACGGCGCCGCCGTGCAACGCGAACTCCACACGTGCGGACTGTGTCATGCCAAGATTGCCACCCTCACCGATGACCTGACAGCGCAGCTCGTTCGCGTCGATGCGCAGCGCATCGTTGGCGCGGTCACCAACCTGTTCATGGGTTTCATGGCTGGCTTTGACGTAGGTGCCAATGCCGCCGTTCCAGATCAAATCCACCGGTGCTCCGAGCAGTGCGCGAATTAACGCATCAGGTGCCAGGCTCTGGGCATTGATGTCGAAGCGTTCGCGCATCTGGGGGCTGATTGGGATGGACTTCTGCGTCCGCGAGTAGATACCGCCCCCTTCAGAAATAAGGCTGGCATCGTAATCCTCCCAGGTCGAGCGGGGCAGCTCGAACAACCGTTTACGTTCCTGCCAGCTCTTGTCCGGGTCTGGGTCCGGGTCGATGAAGATGTGCAAGTGGTTGAAGGCAGCGATCAGCTGGATGGACCGAGACAGCAACATGCCGTTGCCGAACACATCGCCACTCATGTCACCGACACCAACCACGGAAACCGGATCGCTCTGGATGTCGATGTCGCGCTCCAGCAGGTGCTGCCGGACGGAGATCCAGGCACCACGGGCGGTAATGCCCATGGCTTTGTGGTCGTAGCCCTGACTGCCGCCGGAGGCGAAGGCATCACCGAGCCAGAAATTACGCGACTGAGCGACCGCGTTGGCATAGTCGGAGAAGCTCGCTGTGCCTTTGTCAGCGGCCACCACCAGGTAGGGGTCATCACCGTCGTATCGGTGTACAGCCTTGGGCGGCACGATCTGGCCATCGACAATGTTGTCGGTGACATCCAGCAGTGCGCTGATAAACAGCTCGTAACAGGCGCGCCCTTCCGCCGCGTATGCCTCGCGCGATGCCGGGGGGCGGCGTACGTAAAAGCCGCCTTTGGCGCCGGCGGGAACAATCACGGCGTTCTTGACGGCCTGGGCTTTGGCCAGACCCAGCACTTCGGTGCGATAGTCCTCTGCCCGGTCCGACCAGCGCAGGCCGCCACGGGCGATCGGGCCCCAGCGCAGATGGACACCTTCGACCCGGGGCGCGAACACGAAAATTTCATAGGCGGGCTTGGGTTCCGGCATGTCCGGCAGCGTGCCGGGTGCCAGCTTGAGCGCGAGCGCGGGTTTGGGCTCGCCATTGTCGCCCTGTTGGAAGAAATTGGTGCGCAGCGTGGCTTCCATCAGCAGCATGATGCGGCGCAGGACACGGTCCTCGTTGAGCAAGCTGACATTCTCCAGGGCATCTTCCAGGGCAACTCTGTGCCGCGCTTCCTCCTTGCTCGGCGCGGTAGGGTCAAAGCGCGCGCTGAACCACTGACACAGGTGTGCGGCAATGTCCGGATGCGCATTGAGCGTGTCGGAAATAAAGTCCTGGCTGAAGCCAAAGCGTGTCTGCTGCATATACCTGGCATAGGTGCGCAGGATCAGCACCTGGCGCCAGGTGAGTCCAGCACTGAGGATCAGCCGGTTGTAGCTGTCGTCATCGGCGGTGCCGCGCCAGATCTGCAGGAAAGCCTCTTCAAAGCGTGGTCCCATCTCATGCAGGTCTAGGCGCTGCTCGGCACTGACGCGGAAATCCTGAATCGATCGCAGGCTGCCGTCGGCCAGGCGCAGTTCATAGGGATGTTCGCCCAGAACGCGCAGCCCCAGACGTTCTAGGGTCGGCAGTATGTCTGAGAGCGGCAGGGTTTCGCCCAGGTGGTAGACCTTCAGCTGCACGTGGTTACCTCGCTCATCGGCCGGGCGGTAGAAGCGGATGACCAGGTTCTGATCGATGCCGAGGCGTTCCAGGTGGCCGATGTCGTAGACGGCCGTACGTGGCGAGTAGCTTTCGCGATAGGCGGTTGGGAAGGCCTGCGTCCAGGTCCGCGACAAGGGTCGCGCGGCGCCCTCGCCATAGGCGTTGATCAGCGTTTGCTTGAGTTCCTGGGCCCAGTCCGTTGTCAGTGCAACCAGGTCGGCTTCGAGGGCTTTGGGGTCTACCTGACTGGTCGGTGCATCAGGGTCAACGCGCAGCAGAAAGTGCACGCGAACCAGCACGGACTCGGAGAAGTAGGCGTCGAATTCGGCATCCTCGGCACCGAGTGCGTTCATCAACAGATCCTGCATCGCCAGACGCAGACCGGTGTGATACAGATCCCTGGGCACGTACACCAGACAGGTCCAGAACAACCCGTAGCTGTCCTGCCGCAGGAATGCCCGGGTCCGGCGGCGCTCGTGTATGTGCGTGACGCCCAGGGTCATTTCCAGCAGCTCATCCTCGCTGGCCTGGAACAGTTCATCGCGCGGCCAGGTCGCCAATACCTGATTGAGGACCTTGCCGTTAAAGCCATCCGGGCTCAGTCCTGAGCGTGCCAGGACATTGGCGACCTTGCGTCGCAGCACCGGAATCTTCTTCGGGCGCTCGGTGTATACCGGGGATGTGTACAGACCGAGAAAGCCGTACTCGCCGATGACCTTGCCCGCAGCGTCAAAGCGGCGGATCAGTACGTAATCCGGATATGCCGGGCGATGCACCTGGGACCGCGTGCCGGACTTTGAAAACGCCAGTAACGCAGGCTCCAGCAGAAAGCTGGCCGCCTGCTCGGACAACTCCGCCATGGGTTTGGGCAGCGCCGGCGTCCGGTGGCGCAGGATGCCAAGCGCGGTATCCGGCACCTGGCGGGACAGGTTGTCATCAAAGGCGAACTCGCGGTAACCGAGGAAAGTAAAGTTGTCATCGGCCAGCCAGTCGAGGAAGGCGATGGCTTCGTCTATCTCGCTTTGGTCCAGCGCTGGTGGCGACTCGCTGATGGCCGTCCGCAGTTCGGCCAGCCGGGACTGCATGGCCCGGAAGTCACTGACCGCCGCGCGC